>CAZLEC010000441.1:0-4308 GCA_964558245.1 uncultured Burkholderiales bacterium
ACTTCGACTCGCCGGCGCGCTTGGCGTACTCGATCGGGATGTACTTCACCGAGTAGCCGCCCGCGAGAAACGTCATCGTGATCGTCGTGACGCACGAGAAGCCGACCGGGAGCTGGTTCAAGTACTGGCGCGCGACGTCGGTGCGAAAGGCGCGGAAGCCGGAGTTGAGGTCGGGAATCTTGGTCCCGGAGAGGAAGCTGGCGAGCTTGCGGATCAACCACTTCGCAGGGACGCGCAGCGCCTTGACCGTGCCCTCCTCGGTGGTGCGGGCGCCGACCACCTGGTCCCAGCCGTCGAGCTCCTTCACGAGCTGGGGAATCGTGTCGTTCGGGTAGGTCATGTCGACGTCGGTCCACACCGTGACGCGTCCACGGGCAGCCTTGGTGCCGGCCTTGCGCGCCGAGCCCGATCCCCGGTTCTGGAGGAAATGGATGAACCGGATCCCCTCGATGCGGGACGCGACCTCGGCCGAATTGTCCGAGGAACCGTCGTCGATGACGATGATCTCGTAGGTGTAGTCGGACGCGTCCATCGCCGCGCGTACGCGAGCTACCTCCGCCTCGAGGTGCGCCGCCTCGTTGTAGACGGGCAGGACGATCGAGACGTCGAGCGCCGTTCCGTCATCGAGGTGTTGGGGCTCCTGGACCATCGGCGCAAGCGTAGCGACAGTCCCCCCGAATCCGGAACCTCCGGTTGGGGCATTGCGACATCTCCGGCGTGGTGCTACGGGTGGTGCGACCATCGCGGTCCGGGCGCCGATAGCCTCCGCTCGTGCCCGAGAGTCTGCCCGAGCATCTCGTCGCGGACGCACCCGACCGGGCCGGAGAACCAGATCCCGCGCCCGGGTCCGGCCCGCTCGAGCTCGAGCCGCGGTGGCTGCGAGCCGTCGCGTTCGGCACCGCCTCGGCGGTGGTCGCGTTCGGCGCCGTGGGGCTCGTCACCGCGATCGCGGGGATCTACCACGCGTGGCTCGTGTTCCCGGTCGGCGCGGTCGTGTGGATCGGGCTGCTCGCGCTCGCGCGTCCGCTGCTCGTCGCCCCGGGCGACTCGGCGCGGCACGAGCAGCTCGTGGCGGTCGCCGCGGTGCTGTTCGTGGGGGCGGTATCGATCTGGAACATCCGGCACGCGTCGCAACACGTGCTGATCAATCGCGACGGCGGGGCCTACACGAACGCGGGCCGCTGGATCGCGCTCCACGGCAACCTGCGCATCGTCGCGGCGGTCGGACCCTTCGCGCACCAGGCGGGCATCACCTTCGGGTCGTTTGCGATGTACTCGACGCCCAACGGGACGCTGAGCTTCCAGTTCGCGCACCTCCTGCCGGCGCTGCTCGCGGAGGCGCACAGTCTGGGCGGCGACCGGTTCATGTTCGCGGCGACGCCGCTGTTGTCGGGTGTCGCGCTGATCGCGTTCTTCGTCGCGGCGTGGCGGCTCCTGCGCAATCCGTACGTCGCGCTCGCGGCGCTGGTCGCGTTCGCGTTCTTGCTGCCCGAGGTTTCGTTCTCGCGCGACACGTACTCCGAGATCCCGATGCAGGTCCTGATCTTCACCGGCCTGTGGCTCCTTGCGGATCGGCAGGCCTTCCGGCAACCGCGAGTCGCGTTGGCGGCCGGGCTGGTGCTCGGCATGTTGCAGGCCGCTCGCATCGACGCGCTCGCGGCCCTCACCGGTCTCGCGTTGTTGTTCGCGATCATGTGGGTCGCGGCGGATCCGCGCGATCGGCGATCAGTTGCCGTCAGCGGCATCGCGTGCGGCGCCGGGCTGGTTCCCGGCGTCGTCCTCGGCTTCACCGACGTGTGGCTCCGGAGCTACGCGTACCTGCACGATCTGCGCTCCGACGTGAAGCTGCTCGTGGCGGCAATGGTCGCGTCGATCGTCGTGGCGGCCGTCGTCGTCGTGCTCGTGCCGCCGATCGCTCGGCGCATCTCGCGTGTTCCGGGCGCACTGGCGTGGGGAGCCGGCGCGTTCGTCGGTGTGGTCGGGTTCGGCTTTTGGTTCGCGCGCCCCCGGCTGCAGCACGTGCACGGCGCGAACAACCCGTTGGTGGGCGGCCTGCAGCAGGCGGCGCACGTCGCGGTCGATCCGACGCGCACCTACGCCGAACGGACGATGACGTGGATGAGTTGGTATCTCGGACCCATCACCGTGGCCGCCGCGCTCGTGGCCGCCGCGCTGTTGGTCTGGATGTTGGTGCGCGGGAAGATGTGGTTCGCCCTCGCCGGGATCGCGCTGCTCGGACCTTCCAGCGCCATCTACATCTGGCGCCCGAACATCTCGAGCGACCAGATCTGGGTGATGCGCCGCTATCTGTTCTCGGCCCTCCCACTCCTCACGCTCCTCGGCTTCGGGCTCGTGGCCGCGCTGTTGCGGTACGCGCCGAGGCAGCTGCCCCGCGCGCTGCCGATCGCGGCCGCGGTGGTGATCGCGGCCGCCGGAGTGGCGTACCCGATCTCGACGGTGGAGCCGGTGCGCGACATCACCGAGCAGCGCGGCGATCTCCTGACGATTCGCGACGCGTGTCACACCATGGGCGCGCACGCGGCGGTCGTGCTGCTGCAGAGCCCGACCGGACTGCTGTACGAATGGGCGCCGCAGACGTTGCGCGGATGGTGCGACGTGCCGGTCGCGGTGATGCCGCCCACCACTCCCGACCGGGCGGCGGTGCTCGCCGAGCTCGCGGCGAAGTGGTCGCGAGCGGGCCGGGCCCTGTGGGTGGTGGCCGATCTGCCCGCGACCGTGCGCGCCGTTCTTCCCTCGGTCCCGATGCACCGCACGCCGGTGGTGACGAATCCGTACTTCCTCGAACGTTCACTGCTGCGCCGGCCGAGCCACTACGTGTCCGAGCCGTTCTCGTTGCTGATGGCTCGCGTACCCAATGGGTAACTTGCCGGCGTGGTTCTCGTCATCGGGCTGCTCGTCATCGGTTTCGCGTGCGGGATCGCCGCCTGGTTCGTGATCCGCGAGGCGGGCCGCATGGCGGCCGAGCCGCCGCCCCCCGTGTTCGACATGGAGGAGGCGTTCGAGTGGGTCGTGGAGCACCTGCCCGACCTCGTGGCCGCAACGCTCACCCCGGGCGACGTGCGGCGGATCCTCGACTTCCAGCTGGAGTTCTTCCAGCGCCAGGGCGTGACCGGGAACGGATCGAGCGCCCACCCGCCCGGCGACGTCGTGGTGGGCGGGGCCGAGACGGTCGACTACATCGTCCGGCGGTCCGCGGCGACGGGCGAGGAGTACCTGCCCGAGCAGGTGCACGCGGTCGTGGAGACCCAACTGGCCTACCTGCGGGCCATCGGCGCGGTCGGTGACGCCGCCGACCCGAATTTGTAACAATTCTCGCGCTCCGGCCCGGTTCGGATCTGCTACAAAATACGGACCGGAGAAAGGAGGTGGTCCAGCAGATGCACGATAAATCTGGGACCCTGGAGGTGCGCGGCCGCTAGGCCGTTAGCAATACGACTGGACCACCTGGCGGAGTCCAACCGCCGCACCGTCGCCGCATTGCTTGTCGGGATTGGTCCCTCTGGCGTGAAGCACGGCGAAATCCGACTCAGTCGAGGGTTGGGGGATGCGAAAGCATCCCCCAACTCGCGTCCGGGCTCGGCCGCGATTAGCGTTCACGGCGTGGGCCGACCGACGAAGTTCGAGCACAACCGCTACGTGGGCGACAAGCGGACCCAGATCGTCTACGACCTCGATCTCGCCGACGCCGACCCGGTGGTCGCCGCGGCCGTCGAGGAGTTGCTGGCATCGGAGCGGTTCGCCGCGTTCGGTCCCGACTCGCTGGCCGAGGCCCGCAACCGCGGGTACCGACCCCACCGGTCGATCCGGCAGGCCGAGTCCGCAGCGCGCACCGCCTGATCGCGCGCGGGAGGCCCAATGGTGCGCGCGATCGACGTTCACGTGCACCCGTCGACACCGGAGTACGTCGACGCCGCACTCGGCGAGTTCGGGCCCGCGTGCGAGTCGTACTTCCGCACCGAGTTGCCCCGTCACGACGTGGCCGAGATGGCTGCCGTCTTCCGGGCCGCCGACGTGCTCGGAGTGCTGTTCGCCTGGGACGCGCAGACCAACACGGGCCTCCCGCCGGTCACGAACGACTTCGTCGCCGGGTGTGCGCGTGCGCACCCCGACGCGTTCATCGGGTTCGCGTCGGTCGACCCGCTCACGGGGCCGGCCGCGGTCGTCGAGCTCGAGCGGGCCGTGCGCGATCTCGGCTTGCGCGGCTTGAAGCTGCATCCGACCGCGCAGGGCTTTCGCCCCGACGACCGCGCCGTGTACCCGATCTACGAGACCGCGGCGGCGCTGGGC
>CAZLEC010000442.1:0-2881 GCA_964558245.1 uncultured Burkholderiales bacterium
CGGGAAGGCGGCCTGTCGGCGGAGCGGCCCGCGCTCGTCGACCGGTTCCTCGAGGACGCGGTGGAGGTCGACGTCGACGCGATCCGCGACCGCACCGGTGACATCGTGATCGGCGCGGTGATGGAGCACATCGAGCAAGCGGGCGTCCACTCCGGCGACTCCGCGTGCGCGATCCCGCCGCCCACGCTGACGGGCGCCGTCCTGCAACAGATTCACGAGCACACGCGGTTGCTCGCCGACGCGCTCGAAGTCGTCGGGTTGCTGAACGTGCAGTACGCGGTGAAGGACGGCACGGTCTTCGTGATCGAGGCGAACCCGCGCGCGAGCCGAACCGTGCCGTTCGTGAGCAAGGCGACCGGAGTTCCCCTCGCCAAGGTCGCGGCGCGGGTGATGCTCGGCGCGACGCTCACCGAGTTGCGCACCGAGGGTCTGCTGCATCCGCCGGCCGAGGGTGGTCACGTCTCCGTGAAGGAGGCGGTGCTCCCGTTCAACCGGTTCCCCGACGTCGACACCGTGCTCGGCCCCGAGATGCGTTCCACCGGTGAGGTCATGGGGATCGACCGCACCTTCGGGATGGCATTCGCGAAGAGTCAGGCCGGCGCGGGCAACACGCTGCCCAGCCAGGGCACCGTCTTCTTGTCGCTCGCCGACCGCGACAAGGAGAACGGGCTCGTCGCGGCGCGGCGGTTCGCGGAGTTGGGGTTTGCGATCGCGGCGACGGCCGGAACCGCCGACATGCTCGAACGCGCCGGCCTCGTGGTCGACACCGTCGTCGCCAAGGTCGGCGAGCAGGTCGGTGTCGATGCGGTCGACCTGATCTCCTCCGGCAAGGTCGACCTCGTGGTCAACACGCCCCGCGGTCGCGGGCCCCGCACCGACGGCATGCACATCCGGCGCGCGGCGATCGCCCACGGTGTCGCGTGCGTCACGACCGTCGCCGCCGCGCTGGCGGCGTCGTCGGGGATCGCCGAGGAGTCCCGCCGCGAGCCCGAGGTGCGCTCGCTCCAGGAGTACCACCGTGACAGCCAGCTGAGGCTCGACCTCTGATGCCGGGCCGATGAGGCGCGCGAGGCGGGCCGGGCCCGTCGACCTGAGCGTGGAGCTCGGCCCGGTCATGCTCCCCAATCCGGTCGTGGCCGCGTCGGGAACGTTCGGCCACGGCGCCGAGGTCGCCGCGCTCTGCGACCCGCAGGGCCTCGGTGCCGTCACGGTGAAGTCGGTTGCCGCATTCGCGTGGTCGGGGAACCCGCCGCTGCGCGTCACCGAGGCGCCGGGCGGCGGGATGCTGAACTCGGTCGGTCTTCCCGGTCCGGGCATCGACGCGTGGATCGAACGCGATCTCCCCGCGCTCGAAGCGCGCGGCGCGCGCGTGATCGCGTCGATCTGGGGACGCAGTGCCGAGGAGTACGCAGCCGCGGCGCGTCCACTCAAGGCCGTCGCGCATCGTCTCGTCGCGATCGAGGTCAACCTCTCGTGTCCCAACGTCGAGGCGCGCGGCAACGTATTCGCCCACTCCGCGGATTCGACGCGCGCGGCAATGCGCGAAGTCGTCGAGTCGGTGGGTGACACCGCACCGACGTTCGCCAAGCTCTCTCCCAACGTCACCGATATCGTCGACATTGCGCGCGCCGCGTTGGACGCGGGTGCGACCGGGTTCACACTCGTCAACTCGGTGATGGGCCTGCTCGTCGACGCGGCCGCCCGCCGGCCGCGCTTGGGTGCGGGCGGCGGCGGTCTCACCGGCACGCCGATCAAGTCGATCGCGCTGCGCGCGGTATGGGACGTCGCGCGCGAGCTGCCGGGTGTGCCGATCATCGGCACCGGGGGCGTCAGCAGCGGAGTCGATGCGATCGAGATGATGCTCGCCGGCGCGAGCGCGGTCGGGGTCGGGACCGCGACGTTCGCCGATCCGCGCGCGACGCTGCGGATCGTGCGCGAGATGGAGAAGTGGTGCGCGGCGAACCGCGTTCGGCGCGTGCGCGACCTGATCGGAGGACTGCAATGAACGGTCAAGTGACAACCGACATCGACATCGCGGCGCGCGACCATCTCGCGATGAGTCTCGACGTTCCGAGCCTCGATGAGGCGCTCGATCTCGCCCGCGAGGTCGCGCCGTGGATGGGTGTGGCCAAGGTCGGGTTGGAGCTCTATTCCGCCGCGGGTCCGGCGGCGGTCGAAGCATTGCGTGACCTCGGGTTTCGCGTGTTCTGCGACCTGAAGTTGCACGACATCCCGACCACGGTCGGCCGCGCGTCTCGCGTGCTCGGACGCCTCGGAGTGAGCTATCTCAACTTCCACGCGGCGGGTGGCGTCGACATGCTGCGCGCCGGAGTGGAAGGCGTGCTCGACGGCGCGCGCGACGCCGGGTGTGCCCCGCCGGTGCCGCTCGCGGTGACCGTGTTGACGAGCGACGCCGACGCGTCGGCGTTCGACGCGCGACTCGCGTTCGCGATCGAAGCGGGATGCGGGGGCGTGGTCTGCTCCGTCCAGGAGATCGAACGCGTGAAACGCGCGCGTCAGGATTTCGTAACTGTCGTTCCCGGCGTCCGACTCGACGACGGTGATCGTCACGATCAAGCGCGCGTCGGTACACCTACGCAAGTCGCGGCTGCGGGTGCCGACGTGCTGGTCGTCGGACGCGCAGTCAGCGCTGCGGATGACCGGCGCGCGGCCGCACTTCACGTGCATCAGGCAGTTTCCGACGCACTCGGCAACCGGGGCGTGTAGCGCGCAACGCCACGCCATGCAAGCCGATGCCCAGTTGCGGCGCGGCGCGGGATCGGTATGCTGGCTCGCTGCCGTCCGCGGAGTGACGGCTGACGGATGGTTTCGGTCGGATGTCCGATCGAATCGTGCGATCGGATGGATACGGCGCTGCTGC
>CAZLEC010000442.1:2981-4289 GCA_964558245.1 uncultured Burkholderiales bacterium
AGCGCGCGCTCGAAAAGGCTGGAGCCGCGCGGCGTCAACGCGCCGAAGTGAAGGACAAGCTGAAGATCGGATCGTTGAGTCTCGGTGAGCTCTTCGAGGCAACCGACCGCGGCGACGAGAGCGGCAACATGCTTGCCAAGCTGAAGGTCGTGAGCGTGCTCGAGTCGCTTCCCGGCGTCGGCAAGGTCAACGCCAAGCGTCTGCTCAAGGGCCTCGACATCTCCGACGGCCGGCGGCTCGGTGGCGTCGGTGACAAGCAGCGCGAGCGCCTGCTGCGCGTCGTCGACGATCTCGAGTACCGGCGGGAGATCCTGGCCGAGGCGCGCCGGTCGGAGGAGTCGACCGCGCGGTGAGAGCCGCGTGACGCCCGGCTCCGCGCGGTGAGCCGCGGCGTCCTGCTCGTGCTGGCCGGAACGTCGGGCGCGGGAAAGGGAACACTGGGCCGGCTGCTGCGCGCGCAGGACCCGAGCCTGGGCTGGTCCGTGTCGTGGACGACGCGTCCGGCCCGGCCCGGAGAGATTCCCGGACTCGATTACCACTTCGTCAGCCGGGAGGAGTTCGAGGCCCTGCGCGACGCCGGCGGCTTCCTCGAGTGCTTCGAGGTCTACGGCGACCTCAAGGGCACGCCCCGCCAGTTCGTCGACGAGGCGCTGGCACAGGGCCACGACGTGATGCTCGAGCTCGACGTCAACGGCGCCCTCGCGGTGCGGGAGAAGATCCCCGACGCCCTCCTCGTGTTCGTCCGGGCGCCCTCGCGAGACGAGCAGCGCCGGCGGCTGGAGGACCGGGCGGCCGACGATCCCGACGCCATCGAGCGCCGACTGGCCCGGGCCGAGGCCGAGGAGCAGGTCGCCCGCGAGCGATTCGACGCAGTGATCGTCAACGACGACGTTGACCGGGCCGCGGCCGAGCTCACTGCTATCTTGGAGTCCCGCCGCAAGAGCGCCCTCTAGGGCGCGAATCACGCAGTGCCAGCTCGTCTCGCCGGTTCCGGCGCATACGGTCGGCACTGTTGGCGCTCGTACGAGCTACTTCCCAGGAGAATCAATGGCCGAACGCCGCGCGTCGCTGATGGACCCCCGTATCGAGCAGCTGATGGGGAAGGTCGACTCCAAGTTCACCTTGGTGACGCTGTCGTCGATGCGTGCCCGCGAGATCAACGACTACTACAACCAGCTCGGTGAAGGGCTCGGCCGGATCGTGCCCCCGCAGGTCACGTCGGTGTCGCGCAAGCCGTTGTCGATCGCGATGGACGAGATCGCCGCGAACAAGATCACGTACGAGCGCATCGATCCCGAAGAAGAGGAC
>CAZLEC010000443.1:0-4289 GCA_964558245.1 uncultured Burkholderiales bacterium
TTCCGGTATCTCGAGGACATGTGGGACGAGCTGCACCCGATGGGCCAGCTCGAGATCCTGATTGCCGACGTGAACGGCGTCGACGTCGCCGGCAACATGGTGAGCTGCTTCGGCGACACGGTCACCGGCCGCTGGCTCGGGTTCGACGCGGCCCGCCTTCCCCGGCGGATGCGCCCGAACGAGGCGCTCATCTGGGTCGCGATCAGCTGGGCCCGAGAGCGCGGGTGTCGGTGGCTCGACGTCGGCGGCGTCGATCGCCCCAACGGCCCGGCCGCGGCCGCGTCGAACGCTTCGGGCCCGACGACGGAGCAGGTGCCGTTGAAGTTGCGGTTCGGCGGGACGCACCTCGAGTACCCGGAGCCGCTCAAGCTGATCGTCAACCCGTACCTGAGATCTGCCTACCGCGTGGTCGGCGCGAACGAACCGGTGCGCCGGCTCCGGCGATCGATCGCGGGACGCGCGCGGGTCGGGGCGCTGAAGCGCAGCAATTCCTGATCGGGGCGCGGCCGCGCCGTTTCAGCGCGGGTCGGGAAAGCCGGCGAAGCGGGTCGGATCGACCGTGATGTAGATCGCGTGGCACGTCGCGACGATCAGGTCGCCGTGCCGCGCCTCCGCGGTGATGAGGAGCTTCCGCCGCTCGCGGCCCTCGAGCCGGGCGCGCATCTCGAGCGGCTCGTCGACCGGTACCGGCGCGAGGTAGCGAACCGTCAATTCGCCGGTGAACGCCGGCTCGTGCAGTTGACCGATCACGAAGCCGGTCACGTCGTCGAACGCGGCGGCGACGATCCCGCCGTGCGCGCGTCCGGGCGCGCCTTCGAAGGCACGGCGGAGCACGACGCGCGCGACGACTTCGTCAGCCTCGTATGTCACCTCCACGTCGACACTCGTGGGGTTCGAGGCGCCGGCGACCGCCCGGTCGGAGAAGCCCGAGCCCGATGTCGTGATCGGAAAGCTGTCGGTGCCGATCGCGGCGCGCATCAACGCCAGGCGGTCGCGGCGCTCGATCACGCTGAGCCGTTGGGTGAGCGCCCGCACGTCTCGCGCGATCTCGCGGAGGAGCTCGTCGTCGGGGTCACGTTCGACGAACGTGTGGTTGAGGTCGCGCAGTGCTGCCGCCGCGTCGGCACGTACGTCTTCAGTCGACATGGCCGTCAGCGTACGCAGAGCCGCGGTGGTGGCGGGATGTGACGCCCAGGTGTGTCCGCTCGCGCGTCTGCGCGTCTGTGCAAACCATGAGGATCGGCCCCGGGTGCGCGAGCGACGGTTTTGGGTACAGAACAATGGTCGCGGTCCGCTTCGTGCGCCAGACGTCCAACGAGAGGTCTCCGGTTTGCGTTCTCGTCAGTTTCGAAGGCCTCGATCCCGCACTCGACGCGAGCGCGTCGTTGTCGCCGCCTTGGCGGTCGCGCTGACGATCGCAATACCGGCGACCGGTGCCGCGCCTGCAGCTGCGGCCGGCCCTCCGAAATTTCCGAATGCCGCGTGGACCACGCCGCTCGGTCCGACGCACCTCTCGTCGCCGGTGATCGCCGACGTCAACGGCGACGGGCACCTCGACGTCGTCACCGTCGATCTGTCGGGCATGTTGCACGTGCTCGACGGCCGTACTGGTCGCGACCTGCCCGGTTGGCCCCAACCGGTGCAAGTCGTTCCCGGCCAGACCGTCGGTGTCGAGTCGAGCCCGACCGTCGCCGACCTCGACAAGAACGGGCGCAACGAGATCATCGTCGGAGCCGGCACGATCGACATCGGCAAGCAGCAAGGTGGCGTCGTCGCGTTCAACGCAAACGGCTCGGTGCGCTGGCGGATCCGTACTTCTACCGTCGCCGGCCAGAGCGGGGTGGTCGGAACGCCGGCGGTCGGAGACGTCAATGGCGACGGCTTCCCCGACATCGTGGTCGGCAGCTTCGATCACCGCGTGTACGTCGTCGACCGTTTCGGTCACGCGTTGCCCGGCTTTCCCTACGACACGCTCGACACCATCTGGGACTCGCCCGCGCTCTACGACGAAGCGGGCCTCGGTCGGATGGACATCTTCATCGGCGGCGACGCGAGTCCGGGCGGGCCGTGCGGGAACCAAACGTGGTCGGGCATCCTCCGCGCGATCCGGGTGACGGCGTCGGGGCCGCGCATCCTTTGGTCGCACTGTCAGCATCAGATCTTCCAATCGAGCCCCGCGATCGGCAACATCAGCAACGACGGTCGGACGGATCTCGTCGTCGGCACCGGCACGGGTCCGTCCGGAGACGCGATCGCCACCGATTCCCTGAGCGCGTACCACCTCGACGACGGTTCGCGGGTTGCGGGCTGGCCCGTGTTGCTCAACGGTCCGATCTTCGGCTCGCCGGTGATCGGCGATGTCAACGGCGACCACAAGAACGATGTGGTGGTGACCGCGTGCGCGACGTGCAACGACGGCCGCGTCTGGGCGTTCACCGGCCACGGTCGACTGCTCTGGGACGTCGTTCCCGGCGCGACCGAGAACGACTACACGGAGATCCTCGCCACGCCGGTGCTCGTCGACCTCGACGGCAACGGAGTGAACGACGTGGCCGTCGGCCAAGCGGGGGAGTTCTACTTCCTGCGCGGCCGAGACGGCGCCCGCTTGTACGCGCCGATCGAGGTCAATCGGGCTGTGCAGGATTCGGCCGCGGTCGCGAACTTCGGGCCCGGTTACGGCTGGCGGCTGATCGTTCAGAGTTGGGTTCCCCAGGGCGACGGGCTCCCGAAGCACGGGTCCGGTCGGGTCGAGTCGTTCCCGCTCCCCCGGACGCCGCGAGTTGCGCCGGCCTGGCCGCAGTGGCGACTCAACGCGCGTCACACCGCGGCGCCGCCCGCGCCGCCGCGCCCCCGCGCGTCGACCGGCTATTGGCTGGTCGCAAGCGACGGCGGGATGTTCAGCTACGGCAATGCGCGCTTCCACGGCTCGACCGGATCGATGCACCTGAACCGACCGATCGTCGGCATGGCGCGCACGCGCTCCGGCAAGGGTTACTGGCTCGTTGCGAGCGACGGCGGGATGTTCAGCTTCGGTGATGCCCGGTTCCATGGTTCGACGGGCTCGATGCACTTGAACCGACCGATCGTCGGCATGGCGCGCACACCGTCGGGCAACGGTTACTGGCTGGTTGCGAGCGACGGTGGGATGTTCGCGTTCGGCGACGCGCGCTTCTACGGTTCGACGGGCTCGATGCACTTGAACCAGCCGATCGTCGGCATGGCGCCGACCGCCTCGGGTCACGGCTACTGGTTGGTCGCGAGCGACGGTGGGATGTTCGCGTTCGGCGACGCCCGGTTCCACGGTTCGACCGGCGGGCGGCGCCTGCACCAATTCATCATGGGCATGGCGGCGACGCCTTCGGGTCGGGGCTACTGGTTGGTGGGCAGCAGCGGCTCGGTGTTCGCGTTCGGCGACGCGCGTTCGCATGGTTCGACCGCGGGCGAGCCGTTGCTCGCCCCCGTCGTGGCGTTGGCACCGACTCCATCGGGTCGCGGCTACTGGCTCGCCGCGCAGAACGGCGACGTGTTCTCGTTCGGCGACGCGAGATTCCTCGGTTCCGCGGGGGCGCAGCGCCTCAGCCGGCCGATCGTCGGGGCCGCGGCAAACCGGCGGAGCTAGACGCGGCCGGGCGTACGTCGCGGAGTCCGGCCGCCGCGTCGAGGCATTACGCTCCGCCCGCGCGAGAGATGGAGACGCATGTCGCGACGCACGTGGCTGGTAGCGACCGCGCTGACGATCGTCGGGGCGATGGTCGCCACCGCGTGTGACCCGTCTGCGAACAGGGCGCGGAAGTCACCGGCGGCGACCACCACTACCACCGCACCGCCGTACTCGGTCACGCCGACCCGCACGATCTCCGTGCATCCCGCGCTCGTCACCATCGGGCCGAACGGCCGCACGTCGGCCGCCGTCGGTGCGGTCACCGTCGGCGTGCGGCCGTCGGTCGATCGCCAGTTGCACGTCGTGTTCCACGAGACGAGCGTCGGAGGTACCGCGGCGCAGTGGCAGGCCGCCGGTTGGAACGCGATCGCGGTCGCGACCCTCGTCACCGGCGCGCCGCTCGCGGGTCGCGAGTTCGACTTCGGCGTGACCGGACGGATCGACGGCGTCAGCGCCGGCGCGCTGATGACGGTCGCGGTGATCGCGCTGATTCGCGGTGACGCGGTCGACAACGGCATCACGATGACGGGAGCGATCGATCCCGACGGCTCGATCGAACCGGTGAGTGGCGTCGCCGACAAGGTCAGTGCGGCGGCCGCGGTGCACGACACGCGCATGCTCATACCTA
>CAZLEC010000444.1:0-4285 GCA_964558245.1 uncultured Burkholderiales bacterium
TGTTCGAGCTGGCCGCCGACAAGGTCCCCGACCGGGTCGCGATCATCGACAAGCGCCGGCAGATCACCTACCGGGACCTCGACGAGCGGTCGACCCGGTTCGCGCACGCGCTCCAGGCCGCCGGGGTGAAGGCCGGCGATCACGTGGGCATCCTCGCAACCAACTGCATCGAGTGGGTCGAGGCGATGTACGGCGTCTACAAGATCCGCGCCCGGGTGGTGAACGTGAACTTCCGGTACGTCGAGGAGGAGATGCGCTACCTCTTCGACAACTCGGACCTCGTCGCGCTCGTGTACCAGCGGGAGTACGGCCCGATCGTCGCCGCGTCACGCGACGCGCAGCCCAAGCTCCAGCACTTCTTCCGCATCGAGTGGGACGGCTCCGACGCCGACGATTCCGCGCTCGACCCGATCGAGTTCGAGGCGGCGATCGCGTCGGGCTCGCCCGAACGTGACTTCGGCGAGCGTTCCGACGACGACGTGTACTTGCTCTACACCGGCGGCACCACCGGGATGCCGAAAGGTGTCATGTGGCGCCAGGAAGACGTGTACTACGCGCTCGGCGGCGGCATCGACGCCATGACGAGTGAGCGCGTCACGAGCCCGCACACCGCGAGCGACAAGATCGACGCGTCGGCCCCGGGCGGCTTGGTGAGCCTGCCGATCCCGCCGCTCATGCACGGCGCCGGTCAGTTCTCCATCTTCCGCGTCACCTGCGAGGGCAACACCGCAGTGATCGTCGACAAGTTCGACGCCGAAGACGTGTGGCGGCTCGTGGGGAAGCACAAGATCAACATGATCGGTGTCACCGGCGATGCCATGGCGCGGCCGCTCGCCGACGCGCTCGAGCAGATGAAGGACGACGTCGACCTGTCGTCGCTCTTCTCGTTCAGCAGCACCGCCGCGATCTTCTCCCAGACGGTGAAGGAGCAACTCGCCGAGCTGCTGCCCGACGGTTTGGTGATGAGCGACGCGATCGGCTCGACGGAGTCGGGGATGAACGGCATCCGGCTCGTGCAGAAGGGCGACGCGCCGAAGGAAGGCATCACCACGGTGTTGGCCTCCGCCGACACGGTTGTGCTCGACGACGATCTCACCCCGCTCGAGCCCGGGACGGGCAAGGTCGGGCGTTTGGCGCGCGGCGGCAACATCCCGCTCGGCTACTACAACGATCCCGAGAAGACGGCCGCGACGTTCTTGACCGACAAGCAGGGCCGGCGTTGGTCGATCCCCGGCGACTACGCGCTGCTCGAGGCCGACGGTCGCATCACGCTGCTGGGTCGCGGTTCCGTGTCGATCAACTCGGGCGGCGAGAAGATCTACCCCGAAGAGGTCGAGGGCGCGCTGAAGTCGCACCCCGACGTGTTCGACGTGCTCGTGGTCGGCGTGCCCGACGAGCGGTGGGGTCAACGCGTGGCGGCGCTGTTGCAACCGCGCGGTGACAAGACACCGACGCTCGAGGAGCTCCAGGAGCACTGCCGCGGCAAGATCGCCGGCTACAAAGTGCCGCGCGAGTTGATCCTCGTGGCCGAGGTCCCGCGTCTGCCCAACGGCAAGCCCGACTACCGGCGCGCGAAGGATCAAGCGGCCGAACTCGCCGCGACCGACTGACCTCCTGACCTGACCAGGGCAAACCCCCCGCTCCGGCAGCGGGTTGGGGCCCCGCGCCGCTTCCGGCGCGTCCGGGTTGCCTACGCTCGTTGCCGGGTGGGACGGGTTGTCGGTGCGGCCGAATCGGGTCGCGCGTCGCAAGCGTCGGGCCAGTAGCCGAGGCGACGCCTCAACAGGATTGATTCCCGACCGATGCTTGCCAGGATGGTGATCCCGAAATGACCTACCGATCCGTTCGTCGTTTGCTGACCGGGTCCGCGGTGGTGGCGATGGTGTTCTCGTCGCTCGCCGTCGCAATTGCGTCGACCGCGGGCGCGTCGCCTGCGGCCAAGCCCGCGGTCGTCACGACGCACACGCCGGTCATG
Organism: uncultured Burkholderiales bacterium; assembly: GCA_964558245.1. Taxonomy (GTDB): domain Bacteria; phylum Actinomycetota; class Acidimicrobiia; order IMCC26256; family PALSA-610; genus JBBQER01. Next base: position 1,976 of record CAZLEC010000444.1, read on the forward strand.
GGACCCAACCTGCTGAGCGCGACCCAACTCGCACGGTGGTTCAACTCCGTCGAGGGTGGGACCGCGCCCAACGTCCCGTCGCTGCACGACAACATCACCGCGCTCGCGCAGACGTTCATCGACGAGGGCCGTATCGAGGGAGTGCGCGGCGACATCGCGTTCGTGCAGTCGATCCTCGAGACCGGCTGGTTCGGTTTCAAGAACTCGCAGATCCCGCCCGACGCCAACAACTTCGCCGGGATCAACGCGTTCGACGGCCGGGTCGGCCTCCCGAACTGCAAGCACGGCGACGCGGCGCCTTCGCGATGCTTCCCGTCGGCGCGCATCGGCGTGCTCGAGCAGATCCAATTGTTGCGGAGCTATGCCGACGCCACCGCGAAGCACTTGCCGAACCGTCTGATCTCCGCTCCCGACGATCGCGCCGGTGACGCGCCGATCTGGGAGTACTTCGGCGGCAACAGCTGCCCGTGCGGCAAGCTCATCTGGGCCAGCGGCAAGAACTACGGCATCGACGTCTTGAAGTTGTACTCCCAGGCGCTCGTGTTCTCCGGCGTGCGCGCCGCGTGCGTGCCGTACGCCCCCGGGAACAACGCGCAGAACTCCGGCTCGGGCTACTGGATGGCGACGAACCAGGCCCACGTGTACACGTTCGGGTCGGCGCACTACTACGGCGACCCCGGCGCGCTGCACTTGAACAAACCGTTGATCGGAGGCGAGTCGCTTTCGACCGGCACGGGTTACTGGCTGCTCGGGACCGACGGTGGGGTGTTCACGTTCGGGCGCGCCAAGTTCTACGGCTCGACCGGTGCGCGGCGCCTGAACCAGCCGATCAACGGCATGCAGCGCACCGCCGACAACGGCGGGTACTGGCTCGTGGCCTACGACGGCGGTATCTTCACGTTCGGTGACGCCAAGTTCCACGGCTCGACGGGCAGCATGCATCTCAACGAGCCGATCCTCGGGATGGAGCGCACCGAGTCGGGCAACGGGTACTGGCTGTACGCACGCGACGGCGGCATCTTCACGTTCGGCGACGCGAAGTTCTACGGCTCCGCCGGCAACATGCATCTCTCGGCACCGGTCGTCGCGATGCAACGCACGCCCGACGGGCGCGGCTACTGGATGCTGACCCAGAGCGGCCAGGTGCTCGCCTTCGGCGACGCCCACCGCTTCGGCGACATCAACGGCTGCTCCAACTACGGCGGCGCGAACCGGCTGCTCGTGTCGCCGAGCGGCCAGGGCTACTGGATCTCGACGGCCGACGGCAGCGTGGTCGCGTTCGGCGACGCCCGCCGGCTCGGTTTCCCGGTCGCGATCGCGGGCCAACCCGTCGCCCTCATGCTCCAGAAGTAAGAGAGATGCGTTAGCCGTGATGCACGGTGACGGTCGCGCCGAGCCCCGCGACCGCGTGGGTGTCGAGCCCGACCGGTTTCGGGTCGATGCCGAGCGCGGAGCGGAAGAACGCCACGCTCAACTGGTCGATGGCGGGGAAGGCCTTCTCGACCGGCGGATGCGGCGGGTTGCACCCGTCGGAGCCGAGCTTGAACAACGACGGGCTGACCGGGAGATGGATCGCCTTGGCGATGCCGATCACGCCGCCCTTGCTCCGGCCGATGAGGCAGATGTCGGAGAACACGAGGTGGCCCGCGCCGGTGATCTTCACGAGATACTTCGGCGAGTGCATTCCCGCGTAGACCGCGAGGCTGCGCGCGGGCGAGGCGATGCCGTCGGTCGTGCCGAGCATGACCATGCCGGGCTTGGTCGGTGCGACCGGCGCGCGACCGAGCTTGCCGCCGAAGCCGACCGCGTAGGAGATCCACGCCTTGACGCGCGGGTCAGCCGACGCGAACTGATATGCCGCGCCTGCACCCGCGGAATGCCCGGCGGTGACGATTTGATCCGGGTTCACGAGGCCGTGCAGCAGGCCGGACGCGTTCGAGGCGTTCACGACGAGCGTGAGCGTGTCCTCGAGCACCATGAGGTCGCTCGTCTTCGGCACGCCCTTGGCCGCGGTGCCGAGCAGGCCGTCGAGCGATCGTTCCACGTGATCGGGCGCGGCGACCACGAAGCCCCACGACGCGAGATGCGTCGTAAGCGTGACTGACTGCTCGGGATAGCCGGCGAAGCCGTGACTGAAGATCACGAGCGGGTACCCGCCGCGCTTGGCGACGGGCGGGAAGCCCGCGAACGCGTTCGCCTTGTAGAGCACCCGATCGGCCGGTGGGATCAGCTTCTGGAGCGCCGGGCTGAGCATCCCGCCGAGGTCGATGGTCTCCTGCGCGTGGCTCGCGCTCCCGCCCGGCTGCGCCG
>CAZLEC010000445.1:0-3230 GCA_964558245.1 uncultured Burkholderiales bacterium
GATCACCGACCCGCCGCCCGACACGCGCGTCCCGAGCAACCCGACCGCGGTGGTGCCGGAGAAGCTCTACCTCTGAGCACGCCCACGGGGCGGACGGGTCAGACGGTGAAGGCGCGGACCAGCGGCACGGGATCGGCCATGCCGCGCACGTAGACCGGACCGAGGGGCTCGAAGCCGACGCCCGCCACGGCGCCGGCCTGGTCGGCGGTCGCTTCCGAGCAGAGGACCTCGCCGGGCGCCGCGATGTCCATGATGCGCGACGCGAGGTTCACGTCGCGGCCCACGATGTCGTCGCCGCGGGCGCGGGGACAGCCCCAGTGCATCCCGATCCGCACCCACATCGGCAGGTCCCCGTCGGACTCGGCCTCGAACGCGGCCTGCAGCGCGAGCGCGGTCACGATCGCGCCGCCGGGCTCGTCGAACCACAACATCAGCCCGTCGCCGAGCTCCTTCACGATGCGCGCGGTCTGCGGCAGCGCACGCAACACGAGCTCCTCCTGCCGTTCGAGCATCGACAGCGCGACGTCGTCGCCGTGCTCGTCGGTCAGCTGCGTGAAGCCGACGATGTCGGTGAACACGATCGTCCCGCTGAGGGTCGTCACCGGCATGTGACCGAGATCGCACCACTCATGCTCTTGGCGCGGATCTCACCGTCGTGGCCGGGCTCGCAGTCGCTGCGGACGGAGCCGGACAGGGCCGCCAATCGCGTCGCGGGCCGTGACCCGGAGGGAACGGAGATCGTGATCGACCCGGACATCGTCCGGGCCGCGAGGCGGCCGCCGCCTCGGGCGCCGAGCGACACACTGCCGCTCACGGTCTTCACCTCGGCGTCGTCGACCTCGTCGACCTCGATGTCGCCGGAGACCGTCGCGACCACCGCGCGGCCGGCGGCCCCGATGTGGACGGCGCTGCTCACGAACGCGACGTGACACTCGCCCGCGCACACCCCGACTTCGACACGGCCCGATGCCCCACGCGCGTCCACGGCCGTCGCGCGCTCGATCGCGAGCGCGCCGCTCTTCGTGATGACCTTCACGGAGCCGGCGTCTCCGCGCACGTCGATCGCGCCCGACGACGTGCTGATGGTGAGATCGCTCCCCGCCGCGCAGCGCACCTCGAGCACCGCGCCGGCCTTCGGGCGGATGTCGATCACGCCGTCGGCGGCCGCGGCGAAGCTGCCGCCCTCGACCTCGAGCGCCGCACCGGACTCGGCGACGACCCGCACCTTTCCCGAACGCCGCAGGATGCGCAGCCGGGGCGTGATCTCGCTCATCGCCGAGAGGCTAGGCGTCCGCGGCCGGCTCGAGCTCGGGCGGGAGGGCGTCGGTGTACGCGATCGCGAGGTGCTGCACGGCTCGCGTCAGCGCGACGAACAGGAGGCGCACCCCGTGCGAGCCCGCCGCGGCGATCTCGGCCGGCTCCACGACGATGACGCCGTCGAACTCGAGACCTTTGGCGAGCGGCGCCGGCAGCACCACGATCGGTCGATCGGGCTCGACCTCGCCGGGCTCGGCGAGCGCGACCCCCCGCGCCTCGAGCGCGGCGCGCAGCTCGGCGACCCGTTCCGGCATCGCGATCACCGCGACCGTGGCGAAGTCGGCGACGAGCGCCATCGCGTGCTCGGCGACCTGGTCGACGAGCTCGGCCGCTTCGACGCGGTGCAGGTCGGGCCGGTCGCCGTCGGGGCGGACCGAGCGCGACGGAGCGATGCCGGGCGCCGCGCGCGGGAGCAGCGCGTTCGCCAGCGAGAGCACCGCGCCCGGGAGCCGGTAGCCCATCGTCAGGTCGGCGGTCTGTGCGTTGTCGGGCTCGCCGAGGTGCTCGAGCGTCTCTTCCCAGCTCCCCGGCGACGCGGGCCCGGTGGCCTGCGCGAGGTCGCCGAGCACGGTCATCGAGCTGCGCCGGGCCCGCCGGGCGAGCATACGCAGTTGCATGGGCGAGAGGTCCTGCGCCTCGTCGACGACGACGTGCTCGAACTGGCGGGTGCCGCCCTTGAGGAGCGATTCGGCCTCGTCGAGGAGTGGCAGGTCGCTCGCGGTCCACGCGTCGCTCTCGGCCCGCGGCCGCAACAGCAGCGCCTGCTCCTCGGGGTCGAGCACCCCGTCGGCCGCCCGGGCGAGCACGCCCCGCTGCGAGAGCAGCGACCGCACGAGCGCGACCGCCCCGACCGATCGCCAGCACCCGTCGATCGCCCGGCGCGACGCCTGGTGCGCGAAGAGCTCGGCGCCCAGCTCCTCTTCGTCGAAGCCGAGCGGGACCCCGCGCGTGTACTGGTCGTACGCGTGGTGCACGAGCGCGCGGCGGAACCGCTCGCGTTGCGCGCTCACGGGGACCGCCCGCGATCTCACCGCCGCGACCATCGCCTCGAGCTCGGCCGCGCTCACCGCGATCGGTCGGGCGCGGCAGTTCACGACGATGCCGTCGGGTGGGATGCGGATCGCGTCGGCGGCCGCCCGCTCGACGACTGTCACCATCCGCGCGTCGCCCTTCACCGCGGCCGCGGCGTGGGAATCCTCGGCCACGACGCGGAACCTGAGCGCGAGCAGGCCGTCGACAGTGGTCTGCGTCGCCGACGTCTCGCCGAGCGACGGCAACACCTGGCTGATGTACCGCAGGAACACCGGGTTCGGACCGACGACGAGCACTCCTCCGCGCGCCAGGCGCGCGCGATGCTCGTAGAGCAGGAACGCGGCGCGGTGCAGCCCCACGGCCGTCTTGCCGGTGCCCGGACCACCTTGCACGACCAGGCACGTCTCGAGCGGCGCGCGGATGATCGCGTCCTGCTCGCCCTGGATGGTGGCGACGATGTCGCGCATCTGCCCGGTGCGGGCCCGGCCCAACTCGGCGAGCAACGGGTCGGGAACGCCCCCGGTGCCGGCGAGCGAGTCGGGATCGTCGAAGTCCTCCTCGAAGACGTCGCTGAGCTCCCGGCCGGTGAACACGAACCGGCGGCGCAAGTGGAGCCCGAGCGGGTCGGCCAGCGTGGCCCGGTAGAACGGCGTCGCCACGCCGGCTCGCCAGTCGACCACGACCGGCGCGCCGGCGCCGTCTTCCACGTGGCGCCGCCCGATGTACCAACGCTCGCGGGCGTCGTCGTCGATCCGGCCGAAGCACAGGGAGCCGGCATCGTCGTTGAGGGAGTCGAGCCGCCGCTCGAGTTGCCACTTCACCGCCTCGGCGTCGGCCTCGTTCGCGGCCAGGACGTCCTCGTCGGCGATCCGGGCGGCGGT
>CAZLEC010000445.1:3240-4284 GCA_964558245.1 uncultured Burkholderiales bacterium
GTCCTGCGCGAACCGCAGCCGCGCGCGCTCGAGCGCGACGTCCGGGTGGGCCATTTCGCGCACGATAGTGGCCCCGAACCGCCGCGGAAGCGGATTTTTCGGGCGCGCCGCACACAGGAACCTGTCACGTTCTTGCGCAGAGACTGCACACTTCGTACGTTGAGCGCTGTGACGACCTCGCCGAGCACGGGTTCGGCGCGGGACCGGCAGGGATGAGCCGCCCGACGTCGGTCACGGACCGCGCCAAGGTGGCCGGCCTCGCCGTGCTGCCCCTGGCCGCGATGGTCGTCGGCGTGAAGCTCGCGTGGTCCGACGTCACCTGGGGCACGATGCTGGGCGGGACGATCGAGGGCCTGCTCACCGCGCTGGTCGCGCTCGGTATCGCGATCGTGTACCGCGCCAACCGGATCGTGAACTTCGCCGCGGCCGACCTCGGCCAGACCCCCGCAATCCTCGCCCTGTTGCTCTATTCGGCGGTCGGATGGAACATCTACCTCGCGACCGCCACCGGCCTGGTGGCGTCGGTCGTGCTCGGGATCCTGGTGGAGTTCCTGTTCCTGCGCCGGTTCTTCCGGGCGCCCCGGCTCATCCTCACGGTCGCGACCATTGGCGTCACCGAGGTAGTTGTCGCGCTCGGGCTGCTCCTGCCGCAATGGCTCGGCAACAGCACCGTGGTGACGTACCCCGCGTTCATCAATCTGCACTTCACCATCGGGAGCGGGTTGAACGGCACGCGCTTCTTCGGCAACGACGTGCTGACCTTGATCGCCGTGCCGTTGATCCTGCTCGGGCTGGTGGCGTTCTTCCGCTTCTCCTCGATCGGCGTTGCGCTGCGCGCCTCGGCCGAGAGCGCGGACCGGGCCGCGCTCCTCGGCATTCCGGTGCGCAGGCTCCAGAGCGTCGTATGGGGTCTCGTCGGCTTGCTCGCGTTCGTCGCGATGTTCCTGCGCATCGGCGTGAACGGATCGCAGCTCGGCCAGGTGCTCGACCCTGCACTGCTGCTGAGCGCGCTCGGGGCCGCGGTGATCGGCCGCATGGAACGGT
>CAZLEC010000446.1:0-4256 GCA_964558245.1 uncultured Burkholderiales bacterium
TGTGTCGAAGAGCCGAGTGCTCCCGCAATCGCTTCGAAGGGAACACTCGGGCCGCTCGTCGGCTCAGCCGCCGCCACGACTCCGCTGTGGCACTTATTCGGCATACCCGATGAGCTGGCGCTCGGCGCTGATCCCGATCTCGAGCGCTACCGGATGTTCCAATCGGTCAGCGAACTCCTCGAGCGGACAGCCGCCGATACGCCCGTTCTCCTAGTGCTCGACGACATGCAGTGGGCGGATCATTCGACCCTGGCCTTGCTCACTCACTTCCTTCGTGCCGCACCGGCAGTCAGCGTGCTCGTAGTCGCGACGGTTCGGACAACCGAGTTGTCGTCGGCCGACGCGTTCATCGCGATGGTCACCGACCTGGCGCGTAACGGGCGGGTCGCAAGCCGAGATGTCGGCGGGCTCGCACTCGTCGACGTGGACCTGCTGGTCGCTGACCTCCTTTCGATGCCGGCCCAGCACGACTTCGGCGTCGCGATCCGGGAGCGCACGGGAGGCAATCCCTTCTTCGTGACCGCCCTCCTACGCCATCTCGACGAGTCCGGGTCCGCGAACCTCGATCAGCTCGACCTCCCCGAGACCGTGCGGGCCGTCATCGACCGGCGCGTCGCCCATCTCGATCCTGCCGCCCGCGAGATTTTGGAAGTCGCCGCGGTTGTGGGCACCGAGTTCGACTCGAGGCTCGTCGAGACTGTCACCGAATCAAACCGCTCGGCGTTCGCGCGATTGCTCGATGACGTCCACGCCGCCGGGCTCGCGCAACCCCTCGATAGTGACACCGGGCCGGCATACGTGTTTGCCCACGCACTAGTTCGCGAAGTGCTCTATCGCGGCATTGGACCCGCCCGGCGAGCACTCGTGCACGAGGCGGTCGCGGTCGTGCTCGAACGCGAGCCCGAGGACCGCCGACGTGATCGCTCGGCCCAACTCGCGCGTCATTTCTCGGCGGCGTTGTCCGTCGACGGCGCCGAGAAGGCCGTCGCGTACGCGACGCAGGCGGGCGAAGAGTCACTCGCGTCGCTCGCGTACGAGGACGCCTACTCACATTTCGACATGGCACTCGATCTCATCGATAGCGGTCGTGTCACGGCCGACGAGGCGACGCGGGCCGACGTGAAGTTCGCACGCGCCCGGGCGTCGTTTGCATCCGGCGAGCGAGCCCACGCGCGTGCCGACTTCGAGCAGGTCGCTGCCGTTTACCGCCAACTCGGCGATCCGGACCGGTTGACCAAGCTTGCGCTCGGAATCAGCGGCACTTCCATGCGGCATCTCTGGTCGGAATACGGCACGGTCTCCGACTGGCTCATCGAGCTGGTGCGCGAAGCGCTCGCGTTCAGCGAGGGGGAGGAGTCCGCCAGTCGTGTTCGCCTTCTGGCGCGACTGGCCGAGGAGTTGTATTTCAATCTTGATGACGAGGCGCGCACTGCGATCGCTGAGGAGGCCCTCGCGATGGGACGCCGGCTCGGCAATACGCGAGCGCTCGCCGACGCTCTAAACGGCCGGCTACGAGCGCTTTGGCATCCGGAGAACGCGAGTGAGCGTTTGCAGACTGCGACCGAGCTACGAGATCTTGCGACCGCCGCCGGCGACGTCGAGCTCGCGATGGCCGGCGAAGCCTGGGCGATCGTGTCGCACCTCGAGCTCGGCGACGCCCCCGATGTCGACGGGAGGGTGACTCGCTACGCCGCAATGGCCGAGGAGTATCGCAGCCCGCACCACCGCGTCTGGTCGCTCGCAATCATGGGCGGGCGCGCACTCGCGCGCGGCGACTTCGACGAGACCGACCGAATGATCGGCAAAGGCATGAGCGTGGCGCCCGAGGTCTTCGGTTATGCGATCCAAGGATTCGCCGGCCAACTCTGCACGCTGCGTATCGAGCAGGGACGAGCAGCCGAGGTCCTCGACGCCGGGCGCGACTTCGTCGCGCAATATCCACAAGTGCCGGCCTGGCGCGCCGGGCTCTCCGTGATCCTCTCCGAACTCGGACTCGTCGACGAAGCCCGCGAACAACTCGCAACGCTGACAGTGAACGGCCTGGGCGCTCTCCGCCAAGATCAGGAGTGGCTCTTCCTGATGGGTGCGGTAGCCGAAACGTGCTCGTCGACCGGAGCCATGGAGATCGCCGCCGAGTGCTACGAACTACTCCTACCGTTCGCAGACCGCTGCATCGTGCTCGGCGACGGTTACGTCCTCTGGTGCTCAGCCGAGAAATCGCTCGGGATCCTTGCACGCACCGCGAACCGACCGCTCGAAGCGTGCCAGCATCTCGAACGCGCCTTGGCGGTGCACCGCTCGCTCGGCGCCCGACCCCTCGTCGCCCGCACCGCGTTCGAATACGCCCGCGCGCTCCGCGCGGCGAGTGCCGATCCCGATCGGGTCGCTGAACAACTTGCGAACGCTCGCCGCCAAGCAACGCACCTGGGGCAGTTCGGTCTACTGCGGTCAATCGAATCCTTTGTCTCCACCAGCGCGACCAACCGACCGCAAGAGAGCGGAACGGACCGCTCGCTGGGAACGCGATGAGCTTCGGCGCTCACGGTCATGTGCAAGTCGGACCGCAGTACCACAAGGAGTGGGCGCTGCCGGTCTCGAACCGCCTCTGCCTTTAGGCGAGCGATGACGGACGAACGCAGACAACGACGGACCGCTACAGCAAGACGCTCGGCAAACGACAAGAAGCCGGCTGTGCATGTCTGTCGAACTCGGACTGCCGGCCAGTCGTGCCGTTTGCCTGGGCCGCGGATGGGCCGCGGGAGGTCGAGAAAGGACGACAACCAGCGACAAGCAGTGAACGACGAAACCGCAGGTCAGCGCCGCCCGATCGCTCACAGCTCCGGCCCCAGTCCAGGACCTTCCGCATTCTCCGGCGCTCAGGGACGCGGTCGCAGCTTTGACAACCTCCGTGCTCGGAACCGCTGCAGCGTTCGCGCAAGCCTCATGAACGACGCGGTCGTATCACTGGATGCCCTCTTCGTGATCGCCCTACAGATCGCCCATGTGCCACTGCGCGGTGTTCCGCCTTCAGTCAACGCGAGTAGCTCCTCGGATCCTGGCGAGCTGAGCCGGTTCGGGTCGATTGTTCGCCGGACGATTAGTACGTATCTGGACTATCACTTTCCGTACTGATAATTTGACTGTGTGCTCTCCGAGTGGTTCGTGGATGCCTCCCTGCCGGGGCTGTTGCGCGGCGCGTGGTCTACGTATGGCAAGGCGGTGCGCGCGGCGATGGTCGAGGGCGGCTTCGATGACATGCCGCGTAGCGGCGCATACGTCGTGGGCGCGGTCGCGCGGGCCGGTCTGCCGTTGAGCAGGATCGTCGCTCAGCTGGGGTTTTCCAAGCAGGCGGCCGGCCAACTCGTGGACACGCTCGTGGTACGGGGCTATCTCGAACGGGCCGCCGATCCGGCAGATCGCCGGCGCCTTACCGTCTCGCTGACCCCACGCGGTGAGGCGGCGGCTGCGGTCGCCCGTGAAGCGATCGCCGCCGTCGACCAGACACTGACCGATCGACTTGGTGCCGGGCAGGTCTTGGATCTGCGACGAGCCTTGGCCGCCCTCATGGAGAGCGGCGCGACCGCCGCTGACTCGTGACGTTCCCGGGTCCGCGTTTGCCGGGGCGGACATCGCCGCCCGACCAGCCGCGCTGGGCGCATCCGGCGCTGTTCGCGATTGCTGCAGCCGCGGCTGGCGCGTACGCGTGGCGGCTCGGCTCGAGCACAGAGATCTTCTACGCCGCGGCCGATCGCAGCATGTCGGCGAGCCTGCACAACTTCTTCTTCGCGGCGTTTGATCCTGCGGCAACAATCTCGCTCGACAAGTTGCCCGGAGCATTTTGGTTCCAGGCACTTTCGATACAGCTGTTCGGCGCGAACACCCGAGCGGTCGCGCTGCCACAGGTGATCGAGGGCGTACTGACCGTCCTCGTTCTCTATCGAGCGGTGCGCCGCTGTGCCGGCACGGCCGCGGGCCTCGTCGCGGCGGGTGTGCTGGCAGTCGCGCCCGCAACCGTCACCCTCGACCGGGGCAACGTTGCCGACAGCCTGTTGGTACTCCTGCTCGTGCTCGCCGCCAACGCGCTCGTCTCCGCGCTCCAGACGGGAAAGCGCGTGCACCTTGTCCTCGCAGGCATGTGGGTGGGGCTCGCGTTCCAGGCCAAGATGCTCGAGGCGTGGGCAATCCTGCCCGCGCTCGCGCTCACGTTCTTGTTCGCGGGCAGGGGCGGGTTCCTTCAGCGCATCGGCTGGACGGCG
>CAZLEC010000447.1:0-4251 GCA_964558245.1 uncultured Burkholderiales bacterium
TCGTCAGCTACATCGCGGGCGTGACCGCGCCTCCCGGCAAGAAGATGGGGCACGCGGGCGCGATCATCTCGGGCTCGAAGGGCACCGCCCAGGCGAAGATGGCCGTGCTCGAGGACGCCGGAGTTCGCGTCGCGACGAACCCGACCGCGGCCGGCGAGCTGATGGCGGAGGTGGTCGCCGGCCTGTGATCGGCGCTACTTCGCGGTCGCGAAGGTGACGCGCAGGATCGCGCCGACAAGGAGTGCGATCCCCGCGAGGAACATGAGCCAGAAGCCGATCCCGAGGCTCGCGCCCCCACTGTCGCGGGCCAGGAAGGCGAACATCAGGATCGCCGCCTGGAACCCGAGCGCCAGGTGGATCTGATCCCAGCTCAGGCCGAGCACGTTGCTCGGGAGCGTGACGCCTTTCGCGAACGCGGCGATCGCGATCTGCGTCGCCATCACGACACCACACAGCACGGCCACGGTCGCGATCCCGAAGAGGCCGAAGTGCTCGGCGCTGCTCCAAGCGCTGAACGAGAACGACTGATGACTGAAGATCGAGTGGTAGCCGTAGAACGAGAGGAACGACCCGACCAGCATGACCACGCCGGCTGCGAGGATCACGATGTTCGGGGGCGACACCTTGGCGGTCACGACGTTGTCCGGATCAACGGATCGGGCCCGCGTTGCGCTCGTGCTGCAGCGCGATGGCGCCGGAGGCGATCACGATGCCGCCGAGCACCTCGAGCCAGTAACCGATGCCCTTGTTCGCGATGTCGGTGAAGAGCCAGCCGAGCGCCATCAGCCCCGCCAAGAGCCCGATCACGAGATGCGCCTGCTCCCAGCTGAACCCCGCGATCCGCCCCGGCAGGCGCAACTCGGCGAACTTCGTCACGGCGATCTGCGCGGCCATCAGCACCCCGTAGAGGGGGAGCAACGTCGCGAGCGGGAAGAGGAAGGTGCCCCACGCGTTCGTGCTGCCGGCAAAGCTGAAGAACGACCCGACGAGCATAACTGCGCCCGCGATCAGGATCGTCAGCTCCGCGGGCGTCGGCGGCGACTTGGCGTCCACGCGTCCTCCCGTACCAATTCTGACGGTGTGTCCGTCGAGTGAAACACGCCCGAGCCGCAGATCAGAGGATTTCGGGCGGAGCTAGGGTGCGGGCAATGCGGGTCGGCGTTCTCGCTTCCGGTACTGGCACCATCCTCCGGGCGATGTTGGATCGGCACCTTCCCGTGGCGGTCGTCGTCGCCGATCGTCCGTGTGGCGCGCTCGAGATCGGCCGCGAAGCGGGAATCGCCTCCGAGCTGGTCGAGCGGACCGACTTCGGCCCGACCTTCGATCGCGTCGCGTACACCAAGGAGGTCGTCGCGACGCTCGAGCGGCACGGCGTGGAGCTGGTGACCATCGCCGGCTTCGGCACGATCTTGTCCGAGCCCTTCGTCGACGCCTTCGGCGGCCGCGCGGTCAACACCCATCCCGCGTTGCTGCCGTCGTTCAAGGGTTGGCACGCCGTACGCGACGCGCTGGCCGCGGGCGTGAAGATCACGGGGTGCACCGTTCACCTCGTGACCGAAGAGGTCGACTCGGGCCCGATCCTCGCCCAGGAGGCCGTCGCGGTGCTCGACGACGACACCGAGGAGATACTTCATGAGCGCATCAAACAGGTCGAGCGCGGCCTTTTCGTCGACGTGATAGAGCGTTTGGTAAACGAACACCGGGAGCCGGAATCGGGCCGAGGAGCGCGACCGTGAACACGAAGATCGAACGGGCGATGCTCTCGGTCTGGGACAAGACCGGTCTGGTCGATCTGGCGCGTGCGTTGCACGAGCTCGGCGTCGAGCTCGTGTCGTCGGGCGGCACCGCTACCGCGATCGCCGAGGCCGGGATCCCGGTCACCACCGTGCACGACGTCACCGGCGTACCCGAGATGCTCGACCATCGAGTCGTGACATTGCACCCGAAGATTCACGGCGGACTGCTGGCCGATCGCGGCAAGGCATCGCATCGCGCCGACCTCGAGACCCACGCGATCAAGCCGTTCGATCTGGTGGTGTCGAACCTCTATCCGTTCCTCGACCGCCCCGACATCGAGACCATCGACATCGGTGGTCCGGCGATGACCCGCGCCGCGGCGAAGAACCACGCGTGGGTCACGATCGTGACCGCCACGGATCAGTACGGCCCACTGCTCGACGAGCTCCGCGAGAACGACGGCGAGGTGACCGAGCAGACTCGTCGGGCCTTCGCGCTCGAGGCATTCGCACGCACCGCCGCGTACGACGCCGCGATCGTCGAGTGGTTGCAAACCGGCGAGCAGCTGCCGGCGCACCTCGTGCTCGCGCTCGACCGCACCGACGAGACCCTGCGCTACGGCGAGAACCCGCACCAGCCCGCAGCGCGCTACCGGCGGCACGGCACGACGAGCTGGTGGGACGGGGTGTGTCAGCACGGCGGGCTCGCGCTCTCCTACCTCAACTATTACGACGCCGACGCCGCGTGGAAGCTCGTGCACGACCTGGGCCGCGGTCCGGCGTGCGCGATCATCAAGCACGCGAACCCGTGTGGCGTGTGCGTCGAGCCCATTTCACTCGCCGACGCGTACCAGCGCGCCCTCGAGTGCGACGAGCGATCGGCGTTCGGGGGCATCGTCGCCCTCAACCAGATCGTCGACGAGGAGACGGTCGAGCGGATGGTCGCCGGCCCGCAGGCCGACGTCGTGATCGCGCCCGGCTACGCGCCCGGCGCGATCGAGGCGTTGCAGCAGCGGCGCCGGAACACGCGCATCCTCGAGGCGCCGGCGCCCGGACCGGAGGCGATCGACGTACGTCAGATCTCGGGCGGGTTCCTCGTGCAGGAGCCGCATCACTTCGCCGCGACCCGGAGCGACTGGCGGGTCGTCACGAAGGCGGCACCGACACCCGAGCAGTGGCGCGACCTCGAGCTCGCCTGGCGCATATGCGGGCACGTGAAGTCGAACTCGATCGTGCTCGTGAAGGACGGTCAGGCCGTCGGCATCGGCGCCGGGCAACAGAATCGAGTCGAGTCGGGCGAGATCGCGGCGAAGAAGGCCGCCGGTCGCGCGCACGGCGGAGCGTGCGCGAGCGACGCGTTCTATCCGTTCGAGGACGGTATCGAGGCAGCCGCGGCGGCCGGCGTCGCGACCGTGATCCAACCGGGGGGCGCGATGCGCGACGAAGCGATCATCGACAAGGCCGACGAGCTCGGCCTCGCCATGGTGTTCACGGGCGAACGGCATTTCCTGCATTGAGCGCGATCCTGATGCCGGGCGCACCGGTCGCCGAGGCCACGTTCGCCGAGCTCGGGCCGCGCATCAAGCGGCTCGTCGACCTCGGCGTCACCCCGGGTCTCGCAACGATCCTCGTCGGCGACGACGGCGCGAGCGCCGGTTACATCCGCATGAAGCAGGAGAAGGCGGCCGAGGTCGGTCTCACCTCTCCGCACGTGCACCTGCCCGAGCACGCGACGCAGGCCGACCTGCTTGCCGCGATCCGGGCGTTCAACGACGATCCCGCAGTCGACGCGATGCTCGTACAGCATCCCGCGCCGCCGCAGATCGACTACGAGTCGGCGTTGCTCGAGATGGATCCCGACAAGGACGTCGACGGTCTGCATCCCGTCAACCTCGGGCGCCTGGTGCTCGGCGTTCCCGGACCGGTTCCGTGCACACCCGCGGGCATCGAGGCGCTCCTCGCGCACTACGACGTTCCGGTGGCCGGCAAGGAGGTCGTCATCCTCGGGCGTGGGTTCACGCTCGGCCGGCCGCTGGCCCTGCTCTTGTCGCAGAAGCGACCGACGGCGAACGCGGCCGTCACGGTCGTGCACACCGGCGTACCGGATTGGCCGCGGTACACCCAACGCGCCGACATCGTCGTGGCGGCGGCCGGGGTGCCGGGCATCCTCCAGCCCGACCACATCCGGCCCGGATCCGTGGTCGTGGGCGGAGGCGTGCGCTACGAAGGGCGCAAATTGCTCCCCGACGTCGACGAGGCGTGCGCGGAGGTCGCAGGCTGGATCACGCCGCGGGTGGGCGGTGTGGGGCCCACAACCATTGCGATGTTGTTTCGGAATGCGGTCGAGGCCGCCGAACGCCGGGCCGGCATCGTAGAGTCGGCAGGATGAGCGCCCCGGCCGAGCCGCTCTCGAGTCCGCAGTGCAGCGTCTGCGGAACCGAAGTGGACATCGGCGCCAAGCGATGCCCCTCGTGCCGTACTGCGCGACCCGGAGCGCGCGGCGCCGAAGTGATCG
>CAZLEC010000448.1:0-4243 GCA_964558245.1 uncultured Burkholderiales bacterium
CGTCGGCGTAGCCGCGGCCGACACCGGCCACCGTGTGTTGGTCACGGAGGATCGTGTGCACGCGCCGGCCGTCGTCGGAGGTGCGCAGCCACTGCGCGAACTCGTCACTGGTGACCTCCGGCCCGAGCGTAGCGAGGGGTCCCTCGTCGGCCGGGCCGAGCACCCACCATCCGGCTTTGCGCTCGGTGCCGAACTCGCGCACGAGCACGGCCTTGTTGTCGGAGAATCGCCAGCGAACGACCGCGCCTTTGGGCTTGGTCGCCTTGGGTGGCTGTTCGAAGTCGACGCGCCCGGCTTGCGACAGGTGGAACACCACGCGCCGCTCGGGCTCACCGTCGAACTCGAGGATCACGTACTTCGCGCGCCGGCCCACACGCGCGAGTGACCGGCCGACGAGGTCTTCGGGCGGTGGGACCGCGGTCTTCAAGCCGCTGAACCCGAGGGGCACGTAACCCTCGAACGTCTCGCCGCGCAGCCACGTCTCGATGCGCTCGGCCAATGCCTGCATCTGCGGCATCTCCGGCACGGTGCGCCGGCCTAGTTCTCGGCGCGGCGCCCGCCGCGGCTCTCGGCGTAGGTCGGCGCGCCCTGCGACCAGTCGGGACCGTTGCCCCAGTTGCGCCGCGTGCGCAGGTCCGGGAACGAGGGATCGACGTCGCGGTAGGCGGCCGCCGCCCGCTTGGCCGTCTCGATGCCTTCGGGCAACGACCAGAAGTCCTCTTCGAGCGAGAACTTGCCGTCGCCTGCGTATTGCAAGATCGTGATACCGGGGAAGTCGATCGGCGGCTGCGCGGCATCCGGGTGGTCGCGCCGGTTCTGCATGTAGACCACGACCCGCCCGTCGTCGGCCACGATGTGCCACTCGTACGCGGTGTAGATGCCGCCGTACTCCTCCATCGTCGACTTGATCCACGCGCGCACTTCCTCACGACCGTGCTTGTCGCCCAGGATGTGCTCGACGTATGTGACGTCTTCGGTGAAGCACTCGTTGCACCAGGCGTCCCAGTCTTCGCCGACCGCGCCGAGCGCCCAGTAGTTGCGGAATGCGGCGTCTACTTCGTCGCGATCGAACGTGTCCATGGGGAGACGCTACGCGCGCTTGCGCTTCTCATCCAAGCGTTGCTTGATGAGCTCGCGGCGCTCCTGCACCTCGCGGTAGGTCAGGCGGTCGACGTCGGGCACGCCCATCGCCGCCTTCAAGGCGTCCATGTCGAACTGCGCGGTGATCGCGGGATCGATGCCGAGCTCGTTGGCGAGCCGCATTCCGTGCCTCGCCGCGATCTCGGTGTGCACCTTCTGGATCTCCTCGAGGATGTCGAGGTCGGGGGCCAGCCGGGCGATCGCGCCGTCGAGGAACATCATGTTCTTCACGAACAGCATCAGCTCCTTGGGTGCGCGGGCGCCGTACCCGAGGAGCTTCTTGGTGAGGTCCTGCAGCTCGTTCACGAGCTCGTCGGCCGAGAGCATCGTCGGGTCGATTGTCCGGTCGAGACCGAGGTCGGTGAACACGGCATCGAGATCCGTGTCGGGCGGGAACGCGCCGAGATCGCGCAGCGCCCGGAGCTGCGCCATCGTGTCGCCGCTCGTCGCGCCCACGAGCAGCATGAGGAACGCGAGGCGTTTGTTCTCGTCGAGCCGGCCGGTGATGCCGAAGTCCATCAGCACCGTGCGCCCGTCGGGCCGCACCATGAGGTTGCCGCCGTGCAGGTCGCCGTGGAAGACGCCGTAGAGCATGGCGCCCTCCATGAACGACACCAGACCCGCGTGCAGGACGGCTTCGGTGTCGACGCCGGCGTCTTTCATCGCGGTCACGTCGTCCCAGGGGATGCCGTCGAGGCGTTCCATCACCAGCACGCGCCGCGTGACGAGCGTCGGGTGCGGCCGGGGCACGATGGTGGCGCGCTGGTCGGTCTCCGCGAGCACGCGGGCGATGTCGAGCATGTTCTGCGCCTCGAGGCAGAAATCGAGCTCTTCCACGATCGTCTCCGCGAAGAGCTCCACCAGCGCGGGCGGGTTGGCCAGCGCCGCCACGGGGATGCGGCCGATCAGCCGGGGCGCGAGCCACGACATCGCGCGGACGTCTTCGCGTACGAGGCGCGCGACCTGTGGTCGCTGGACCTTCACCACTACTTCTTCGCCGGTGCGCAGCCGCGCCGCGTGCACCTGCGCGATCGACGCCGCCGCGATCGGCGTGCGATCGAAGCGTTCGAACACGTCGTCGAGAGATCGGCCGAGCTCGAGCTCCACGACCCGGCGGACGACGTCGAACGGCTCCGGCGGCACGCGGTCGCGGAGCATCTTGAACTCGGTGACCAGCTCCGGCGGGAACAGGCCCTCACCGCCGGAGATGATCTGGCCGAGCTTGATGTAGGTCGGGCCGAGCGTGGCGAACGCGTGCCGAAGCCGGCGCGAGAGCCCGCGCCGGCCGAACTCCTGCCCGCGCCGCCGGTCGATCGCGTACCAGCCGCCGAGCGCGACCCCGACCCGGCTCACCACCCGGAGGAGCCGGCTCAGTGGGGGCAGCGTGCCCGGCTGGAGCCAACGGGGAAACTCGTCGCGCGCCTGCGCGCGCCGGCGCGCGACGTCGGCCCGCCACGTCATGGCGTCGGGGTCGACCACCCACGGCCCGCGATCGCTGAACGAGCCGATCAGCAGATCAGGCGACTCGGCGGGCGACGGTTCCATTCCCAGACGATACGGGCAACGAGCACACGGTCACGGCAGGAGCGTGAGGTCCGCGAGGCGACACTCGCGCACGGCGGAACTTGCGGCGCGGTTCACGCGATGCCGGCTCCGCCGAGCACGAGCCCGACCAATGGTCACGTCAATCCGCCGCAGCGGCTTCCCCAGGGAGCCGAGCCTCGCGCGTGGAAGAGCGTGATCGCGAGGAGGTCCTGATCCCCCGGCGCCGCCGCTGCCGGATCGACGCCGACCAGGTCGGTGCGGCCGGCCAGCTGCGCGGCGCTGTTCCACGTTCCCTGATCGAACTGGTAGGCGCCGCGGTACGTGCCGCCCGGGCTCACGGCTTGGTAGCCGCCGGCGCTGTCCGACTCGTGCCCGCGTGTGCACGCGAGGAACGGGTCGTCGGCGAGCGTCGAGACCGGGTCGATCGCGCCCTCGGCGAGCCAGTAGCCGCCGCCGGCGCTGGCGGCGATGCCGACGGTGTTCGGGTGCGAAGTGGCGGGGTCGAGGATCGACGCGTTGCCCGTGGCGGGTGTGCCGAAGCCGCTGACGCTGCCGTCGGCGCGCGCGACCCAGTAGCCGTGGCCCGACGGGTCGGTGGCAATGCCGACCACCGGGTTCTGCGAGTCGAGCTGAGAGCCGTCGAACTGCGCGTCGCCGAAGGCGAAGATGCCGCCGTCGGCGCCGACGAGCCAGTAGCCGTGGCCGGTCGTGGTCGGCGCGGCGCCGACGATCGGGCTCGCGAGCTCGAGATCGCCCGCGGACCCGTGGAAGTGCGCGTTGCCGAACGCGAACACGCCGCCGTCGGCGCCGACGAGCCAGTAGCCGTGCCCGTCGGTGGTCGGGATGATCGCGGTGATCGCAGCCGAGAGCCGCACACCCGCAACGGAGCCTTCGAAGTTCGCGTCGCCGAACGCGAACACGCCGCCGTCGGCGCCGACGAGCCAGTAGCCGCGTCCGGTCGGGCTGGCGGCCATGCCGACGATGGGGGCGTTGAGGTGCTGGTTGCCGGTCGAGCCGTAGAAGCCGGCGTCGCCGAACGCGAACACGCCGCCGTCGGCGCCGACGAGCCAGTAGCCGTGGCTGACGGGATTGCTCGCGATGCCGACGACACCGGCGCGGAGCGCCAGGCCGGAGCTCGAGCCGAGCTGCGGCGCGGCGCCGAACGACTCCACCGAGTTCGCCGGTGGATTGGGGCTCGCGACGGCGGAGCTGCTCACCAAGGTGACGCTGCCGAAGCCGGCGAACACGGCGGCGCCGACCGCGGCGCTCGAGCGGCGCCAGCGCGCGACGCGCACGCGTCGCGCCCGCTGGCGGCTCGCGCGCGGGGAGAGCTGGCGGCGCGCCGCGCGCGGGAGCGCGGTCAGTTGGGTCTCGAGGCCGGCCTCGATCGTCGAGGCAGCTCGAACGGGGGTCGCCCGAACCGGGGTCACCGCCGTGCTCGCGAATGCTGCGAGCGCGGACTCCTGGACGGGAAACCGATCGAGCGCGCGCTCGCGCCGGGACGACGCGCGTTCGCGCGACAGTCTCGTAGTCATGCTTACTCCTCCGCCGAGTTCGA
>CAZLEC010000449.1:0-4236 GCA_964558245.1 uncultured Burkholderiales bacterium
TTCGCCGAACGACCGGTACGCGATGTAAAGATCGCCACTGCGGGCGTACTGGATCGGCGGCATCTCCACACGCGGGATCCTACGCACCACCTCTAAGGGCTTCGCAGTTCGCCCGAGGCGCCCGGCCACCGCCAGCGACAATGGCGCACACCCCGAACGCCTCGGTGCCGGCGAACTGGTATACCCCGGCGGTGATGTTCGGGGATGCTTGTTCTGGGATGGTCGGCCCGCGGGTCGTGTGGTTCGCCGGCGTGTGGGGTGTGGTTAGGCGGGGTCGGTGTTGGGGTCGTGGGTGAGGTTGCCGGTGGTCTGGAGTTCGATGACGATGCCGTTGGGGTCGGTGAAGTAGACGGAACGGACGCTGCCGTGGTCGACGATGTCGGTGACGTCGCACTCAGCGGTCGTCAGGCGGTGTTGTGAATCGATGAGCGCGTCTCGGCTTACGTGCGTTCGTGCGTGTGGAGCGGTGTGAGTTCTTCGCGTGTGTCTCGCGCTTCGATGGGCTTCATCCGCTGGTCATCGGCTGATCGGACCCCGGGAACGTTGGCGATTCTCGTATCAAGTGTCCGCTCGAGTGGCGGTCGACACGCGTGTTCTTCTCGTGGTCCTGTTCGGTGAGGAGATCGCGCGGCCTCAGGCTTCGAGCGGGTCTCGCCACATGGCCCACAGGATGGGGCCGCGGGGGACGTGGATCTCCTCGGTGACTTCGAACCCGTGGCGCGCGTAGAAGGGGATGTTCTGTTCTTTCGACGATTCCAGGTAGACGCGTTCTCGTTTGTGGTCGCATCGTTCGAGGACCGGGGCAAGGATCGCCGAGCCTGCGCCGCGGCTCTGATGATCGGGGTCGGTGCCGAGCATTTGGAGGTACCAGTGTGGTTCCTTGGGATGATGGCTTTCGATGTACAACAGGCCGCGGGCGCGTGTCGCGATGCGCGTTCCGACGAGTCGTGCAGTGTTGATGCCGAGCCGCGCGTCGGTGAACCGATCCATCGGGAAGGTGCCGGGGGGATTCCAGATGGCCGTGCACTGTCTGTCGTCGGTTGCGTACACCTCACCGAATGGCAGCGAGGCGCGCAGCAACGCACGGAAGAAGCTTGGGAGTTTGCGACGCCGAGCCGCATCGTTGGGGAAGAGCCATGTGGTCAACGGGTCGTCGTCGAACGCCCGTGTCAACGTTGTCGCTAGCGCTCCGACGTCGGAAGCTTGTGCTGTACGAATGCTATGGGCACCCACGGGATCAGCCTACAGACGAGCGGGTCGAGCGAGGCCAACCGCAGCAGTGACCCGCAGCGTCCCAGAGCTCTGATCGAGGGTCCTGCGAGTCAGGGTTGGTCCGCCCGACGCAGTGAGGTTCACTGCAGCGCGAGAGTGAACGACTTCACTGTTCGTCGGCGAGCGATTCGCGTATTTATGTTTGCAGATGCGGGGCCGGCAGGTGGACGATTACCTGGAGTATTCGCCAGTAGTCGCTCGACGTCGAGACCTGCGAGGTGTAGGAGATAGCCGACGTCGTCGCGACTTAGGTGTACGCGACCGTGTGGGCCAACTCGTTCGCCAGCTCAGTCCCGAGAAGGAGACCTCGCGTGACCGAAGAGATCTCCCCGCTGCTGTTGCTTGACTCCGGGGTGATCGACGATCCTTATCCGTTCTACCGACGGCTCCGCGCCGAGGCGCCGGTGTGGGAGATCCCCGGTACCGGGTTGTTCACCGTCAGCACGTTCGACCTGTTGGCGGAAGCGACGGGCCGGGTCGAGGAGTTCTCGTCGAACATCAGTTGTCTGCTCTACCGGGACGATGCTGGTCTCCCGTGCCGTTTCTCCTACGGTGACGCCAGCGTGCAAGCGCTGGCCACCGCCGATCCACCAACGCACGCGTTACACCGCAGCACGGTCTTTCCCGAGCTGGTCGCGACGCGCATGGCCGAGCTCGAACCCGACGTCGTCAATCTCGCCAACGCGTGCATGACGCGGGCGCTGGAGCGCAGGAACATCGAGTTCATGACCCTGATCGCCAACGTGGTACCGATCACCATCATCAGCCGCCTCATCGGCTTCCATAACAGCGATCTTGACCAACTCTCGCGCGCCGCGTTCGACTCGACCGCGATGTTGAGCTCCACACTCACCTACGACGAGCTCATCGAGTGCATCGACCGCACCGGCGAGATCCAGACCTGGATCGCCCATCAACTCTCGACCGCGAAGAAAGAGCCACGAAACGATCTCCTCGGCGCCGTCGCCCGCGGCGTCAACACCGGAGTGTTGGGCAACCTCGAAGCCAACATCATCTTGCACACGTTGCTAAGCGCTGGTGGTGAGTCCACCACCAGCCTGATCGGCAACGCGGTCCGCATCCTCGCCGAACAACCCGACCTGCAACAGCACCTCCGTCGCGACCCCGAACAGATTCCGACGTTCCTCGAGGAAGTGCTACGCCTGGAGTCACCGTTCCCCTGCAGCATGCGCTCAATACCCAACGACACCACACTCGGCGCCGTCGACATCCCCGCCGGCGCCACCGTCTTGTTGCTCTGGGGCGCCGCGAACCGCGACGCAACCGAGTTCAACCGACCCGACGAAATCGACCTCGACCGACCCACACCGCGCCACCACGTGGCCTTCGGGCGTGGCATCCACCACTGCGTCGGCGCGCCGCTCGCCCGGACCGAGGCACGCAACGTACTCACCGTGCTCCTCGAACGCACCACCCGTATCACCCTCGACCCCGAACACCCGCCCCGCCGGCTCAACAACCTCATGGTCCGACGCCACGAACAACTCCCCATACAACTCGTGACCCACTGATACGCAGGCGTCAACCTCCTGTCATGGAAGCCGCATCGGTCGCGATCGCGAATGTCTCGGTGCCCCCGGCGTTCGGAGATACCCAAGGCGCGACATATTGGGACGCGCAATATGGGGCGTTATTCGTGCGCTCCGCTCTGGTTCCGACGTGGTCCCCGACGTCCGGGCGCATCCGGAGCAGCGTAAGTGCGGTGTGTTGGTTTAGGGCTTTGGTCGGTAGGGCTGGATGACTTCGGTACGCCAGGTCGTGGGATCGTGATCGAGGTTGGGGTCGTCGAAGTAGACCTCCGAGGGGTGACCTTCGGGGACACCGCCGCGTTCGAGGATCCAGGCTTGGAGCGCCGCGTAGGCGGGCTGGATCTCGCCGTAGGGGCCGACGTGCACGGTGACTGCGGCCGGACCGGCGGGGAGGTCTGAGGGTTCGACGTCGCCTTCGCCGTTGGTTGGGGTACTTGCCGGGAATCCGGCTTCCACATCGAAGCGTCCGTCGTCCCGGCGGGAATACCGCGCGGATGGCATCCCGGCGGGCCCGGCACCTTTGCGTCCCAGGTAGCGCGCGACCTCGCTGAACGCCTTCGCCAGCCACGCGCCGATCTCGTCGATCGGCAGGGTCGCGTACTCGACCGCGGTGTCTTGCTCGGTGAGTGTGCGTGTTTCGATCTCGTATCCCGTCATGCCCAAGTTCATCAGACAGCCGCGCGCATGGCCGGTAGAGGCGAACGTCCCGCGCCATCAATGGCAAGGGAAGACGTCCATGCAGCTTTCGCAGGGCGCAGGTGCACGACCGTCGCGCCCGAGCCTTAAGAGTGAGGGGGGGGTTGGTGTCGTTCGATTCTAGTGTGGTTACCGTTGAGCACTCGCCGCTGTTGGAGTGGCGTCGGACCGAGGTGTCGGGCCGGGTCGCGTCGTATGGGGTGGGCCGGACGGGCCCTGCGATTGTGTTGCTGCATGGTAGGCGTGCGACAACCGAGCATCCAAGGGCGCGCTACGAGCGTCCCGCGGCGGTCGCAGTCGGGTCGGCTGACCAGGGTGTTGCCGGGGGGAAGATCCCGATCCCAGTCCCGATCCCATCTACGTCGTAGCCGAGTCGGTCGCCCCACTTCCGGGCTCGAGCTTCCTCGTTCGGATCGAGGTGGTTGTCCTTCGTCACGAAGAAGCTCTGTGGTGGGGAAATCAACGTGGCGAGATGGCGGTGGAGCTTGCGCGCGATGCTCTTCGACGCTCGCCCCGTAATCGCTGCCGGGAAATCGAAGCGCGTATCGAACGCGGCCGCCTGCTTGTTGACGTCGCCAAGGGTCGCGAACCACTCGCGCAGGCCGAGCCCAATGGCGTCCGCGTCCATCGCCAGAGTTGATCCCGGCTTCTCGGCCGCGGCGGCCGCTCCCTTCCGAGTGCCGGCACGGCTCATTCCGTGGGCGTGCGTCGGACCGCC
>CAZLEC010000450.1:0-4230 GCA_964558245.1 uncultured Burkholderiales bacterium
ACGAGATCTGGGGCCGGGGCGCGGTCGACATGCTCAACCTCACCGCGACGATGGCCGTCGCGTTCCGTGATCTCGCTCGCTCCGGCTTCAAGCCGCGCGGCACGCTCATCTATCTCGCGGTTGCCGACGAGGAGAACCTCGGCACGTGGGGCGCCGAGCACCTCGTCGAGCACGAGCGCGACGCGGTGAAGGCCGACTACGTCGTGACCGAGGCCGGAGGATTCCAGATGCCGACCGCGAGCGGTCCGCGCCTACCGGTGATCGTCGGCGAGAAGGGTTCCTACTGGTGCCGCATCTCCGTGAAGGGCACTCCGGGGCACGCGTCGCAGCCGTTCCGCACCGACAACGCGCTCGTGACCGCGGCCGAGGTCGTGCGGCGGCTCGCGGAGTTCCGGCCGCCCACCGAGATCCACGAGACGTGGCGGCGCTTCATCGAAGGTGTCGATTTCGGGCCCGAGTGGACCGCGGCGTTGCTCGACGCCGAGCACCTCACCGAGTTCTGCGAGCAGCTGCCGGTCGGGCTCGCCCGCCAGGCGCACGCGTGCACGCACACGACCTTCGCACCCACGATCATCCACGGCGGCACCAAGACCAATGTGATCCCCGACCGCGTCGACGTCGAGGTCGACATCCGCACGCTGCCCGGTCAGAGCTCGGCCGACGTGCGCAAGCTGCTCGACGACGCGCTCGGAGATCTGGCCGCGCGCGTCGACGTGACCCCGTTCGACGAGAACGTGTCGACCTCCTCGCCGGCCGACTCGCCGATGTGGGAGTCGATGGACCGCGTCTCGAAGCGATTGGTCAAGGGGTCGTCGCTCGTGCCGTTCCTCACCGTCGGCGCCACCGACGCGCGCTTCTTCCGGCGCAAGGGCTCCGTCGCCTACGGCTACGGCCTGTTCAGCCGGAAGCTCTCCTTCGACGACTACGCCAGCATGTTCCACGGAAACGACGAGCGCGTCGACCTCGAATCGCTCGTCCTCTCGACCCGCCTCTGGGACGGTCTCGCCCGCGACCTCGTCGGCTGACGCGCGTTCGGCTCAGTCGTCGCCCTGCTCGCGCAGATACCGCTCGAAGTCCTCGGCGAGCGACTCGCCCGAAGGAAGGTCGTCCTCGTCGAGCCAGTCCTCCTCGGTGTCGGGCGCCGACTCGGCGGTGTCGTCGGGCGCGGCTCCGGCGTTCTCGTCGTAACGGTTCTCGAGTCGTTGCACGTACGAGCTCGCGTCGGGATCGGCGGCCACGACCTCGTCGACCTGGCGCTCCCAGTCGGCGGCCGCGATCTCCAGGTCGGTGAGCTCGAACCCGACGTCGAGGAGCGCGCCCAGCTTCGTGAGGAGTGCGTGGGTGGCCTTCGGGTTCGGTGCGGTCGCGACGTAGTGCGGAACCGGAGCCCAGATCGACGCGGACGCGAAGCCCACACGCCGAGCCGCGTCGTGCAACACGCCGACGATGCCGGTCGGGCCCTCGTAGCGCGAGCGTTCCATGCCGAGCCGCGCGGCCAGCGCCTCGTCGGTGGCCGAGCCGGTACAGCGCATCGCGCGGGAATGGGGCACGTCGCCGAGCAGCGCGCCGAGTGTCACCACGATCTCGCAGCCCGTCGTTCGCGCGACCGAGATCACGTCGTCGCAGAACGTCGGCCATTTCAGGTTGGGCTCGACCCCGAGCAGCAGCACGAGATCACGGCCGCCCGCCGCGGCCGAGCCGGCAGAGAACGCGAGCGCGGGCCACTGGATCTCGCGGATCACACCGTCGACGAGCTCGACGGTGGGGCGGGCCGCCTGGAAGTCGAGGTACTCCTCCGAGTCGAGGGTCGCGAACACCCGCGCCCCCACGCTCCGGGCCAGCCACCGGACACCGTCACTGGCGGCGTCGGCCGCGTCGTTCCAGCCCGAGAACGCCGCGATCAGCGCAGGGCGCCGAAGCGTGGGTTTCGCGTTCCACCGAACCGTCATGCGCTCACCCTACGCGACCGATCTGGCCGAAGCGGTTAGCGCCGGCGGGCCCCGGAGCGGGGCTACTGGTGGTCGGGGCGTACCACCGGATTGCGCAACGTCCCCAGACCGTCGATCGAGATCTCGACGATGTCGCCGTTGCGCAGCCAACGCGGAGGGGTGCGCGCGGCGCCGACGCCGCCGGGCGTGCCGGTGAGGATGACGTCGCCCGGCTCGAGCGTGAGGCCCTGGGTGATCCAGGCGATGAGGGTCGGGACGTCGAAGACGAGCTCGTTCGTGTTCGAGGCTTGCATCACCTCTCCGTTGACGCGCGTCTCGATCCCCAACCCGGCCGCGAGATCGACTTCGTCGAGGCTGACGACCTCGGGGCCGAGCGGGCAGAACGTGTCGAACGACTTCGACCACGTGAACTGCCCGGTCGTGTACTGGTGATCGCGTGCCGACACGTCGTGCGCGATCGTGAGACCGCCGACGTACTGGAGCGCGTCCTCCGCCGAGACGTCGCGCGCGCGGGTACCGATCACGACTGCCAGCTCGCCCTCGTAGTCGGGTTGTTGCACGTGACCCGGGATCACGATCGGCGCGTCGGGACCGATCACCGATCCGGGCGACTTCGCGAACAATGTCGGTGCTTCGGGCAGCGGCCGGCCGCTCTCGGCCACGTGGTCGCGGTAGTTCAGCCCCACCGCCCAGATCATGCGGGGCGAAGGTACGGGAGATCTCATAGGGACCCTTGTAGTCTCACGCGGCCTGACGCGCGGCCACGCCGCGGGTCGTTTCGTCGAGGAGGATACGACGCGCATCTCACCTGCGCCGAGTGCGTGAGCCGCGGCGACGACTTCCGCTCCTTGGTGGTGCGTTCGCGCCAAGTGGTGCTCGCGTCCGCAATTGTGGGCGCGATCACCGGCGTCGCGGTTGCCGGCTTCGACCGTCTGAGTATCTCTGTCGTGTTCGATCACGGCGTTGCGCACCTCCCGATCTGGTTGATGGCGTTCGCTCCCGGCGCCGGCCTCGTCGTCGCCACGCTCTGGCTGCATTACGCCGGCGGCGGGGCCTCGCCGAGCACCGCCGACGAGTACCTGCGTGCGTTTCACGCGCGTGAGGGCCTCGACGTTCGCGTGATGCTGCATCGCATGGTCGCCGGCGTCGCGACCCTCGGGAGCGGGGGCGCGATGGGACTCGAGGGGCCTTCGATCTACCTCGGCGCGACGATCGGATCGGCTCTGCAGCGCCGGTGGCGCGGCTTCCTGGTGGGCGCCGATCCCAACTTGCTGCTCGTGGCCGGCGCGGCAGCCGGCATCGCCGCCATCTTCAAGGCGCCCGCGACGGGAGCGATCTTCGCGATCGAGGTGCCGTTCCAGGAGGACCTGGCGCGCCGCATGCTGTTGCCGGCGATGGTCGCCGCCGCGAGCGGATATCTCGCGCTCGTCGCGATCAACGGCACGTCGCCGCTCTTCCCGGTCCACGGCGCGCCCCCGTTCTCGTTCACCGATCTCGCGGGCGCGGCGGTGCTCGGTCTCACCGCCGGGTTCGGCGCGAAGGTCTTCGCGGCGATGATCCGGCACGCCAAGCACATGTCGGGCCTGGCGCATCGCGGCGTTCGCGTCGTCGTGTGCGGCGGAACCATTGCCGCGCTGTTCGCCGTCGGACGCGGGCTCACCGGCGAGTCGCTCGTGCTGACTCCCGGCTACGGCGTGGTCACCTGGGCACTCGCGCCCCGACGCGCGGTCGCGTTGTTGCTCGCCGTCCTCGTGCTGCGCTGTCTCGCCACCGGCGCGGCCGTGGCGGGCGGGGGAGCCGGCGGTCTGTTCGTTCCGCTCGTGGTGGCGGGGGCACTCCTCGGCCGCGCGTTCGGCGCCGCGGTGGGGAGCACCGACTCGCTCTTCCTGGTGATCGGGATCGCGGCGTTCCTCGGCGCGGGCTATCGAGTTCCCCTCGCCGCCGTCGTGTTCGTCGCCGAGACGACGGGCCGACCGGGATTCGTCGTGCCCGGGCTCATCGCCGCCGTCGTTGCCGAGCTCGTGATGAACCGGACCTCGGTCACCGCGTATCAGTCGCGTCCCGAGCCGGGGATGGCGGAGTAATTCGCGCTAGCCGCGCAGCGCGGCGATCGACGAGCGAGCGCCACTCGCGAGCGCGGCCTCGGCGATCGACTCCACCATCGTGCCGATGTGGTCGAAGCCGGCGCCCACGGTCTTGCCCATCAGGAATCGGGCGTGGATGCCCTCGAGGATGATCGCGAGCTTGTACGACGCGAGCATCTCGTAGAAGTCGAGCTGGC
>CAZLEC010000451.1:0-4225 GCA_964558245.1 uncultured Burkholderiales bacterium
CCAACTCCTCCATGATCGTGCCGTCGGGCCAGAAGGTGACGCTGGTGCCGTGCGCGTCGGAGTCGCCGATCCGCTCGAGCGGCGCCACTGGCTCGCCACCGTCGACGAAGCTCTGGACGTACCGGCCGCCGTCGCGCTGGATGTCGAGATCGAGGCGGCGGGAGAGCGCGTTCACGACCGACACGCCCACTCCGTGCAGGCCGCCGGAGATCTTGTAGCCCTCCCCGCCGAACTTCCCGCCCGCGTGGAGCATCGTCAGCACGATCTCGGCGGCAGACTTGTCGGGATACTCGGGGTGCGGGTCGACCGGGATGCCCCGGCCGTCGTCGATCACCCGGCAGCCACCGTCGGGCAGCAGCGTGATGTCGATCGTCGTGGCGAAGCCCGCGAGGGCCTCGTCGACGGCATTGTCCACGACCTCGTACACCAGGTGGTGCAGGCCCGAAGGACCCGTCGATCCGATGTACATCCCGGGCCGTTCGCGGACCGGTTGAAGCCCTTTGAGAATTGAGATGTCCTTGGCCGCGTACGCCACGCGTCCGCTCCTTCGGTCGGCCCGATTTCGAGCCGTTGTCTGCGTGCTCTAACACCCCGTTCCGGCACGCGAAAGGCCTGGTGAGAGGGGGTGTCTCCGGTTGCCTCAGTGTACCAGAACCGGAGGCCTCACGATGCCGTCCGAGGGGCGCTCACGACCCGTTTCCGGCACCCCGCACGACCACCCGAATCGACGTCGCGACACCCGGCCCGCACCGCTGCGTCAAACGCTCCAACACCTGCTGCTCCGCGTAGCGCAACTGCGTGGCCCAACCGGCCCCGTCGACCTCCACCGTGCACACGCCGTCGCGCACGGAGCGCACCGAGCTGTGCGTCGCGAGCGCCTCACCGACCACCGCGCTCCACTCGTTCGCCAGGCTCGCGAACCGGTCGGGGGCGGGCATACCCAGGTCACGCCCGACCGCGGCGACCGCGTCGCGCAACGACACCGGCTCTTCCGGAGAACGCCCGGATCTGCTCACCGGACGAAGCTCACGAGCCGGCCGGCTCGACGCGGCCGGCGTAAATGCGCAGCACCTGATCGGGCTTCACGTCGGGTGGAATCGTCCCCGCGGTCGTGAGCAGGGTCTGCCCCGCCGGCAGGTTGCGGATCAGTGCGCTCGAACGGCGCGCGTCGAGCTCGCTGAACACGTCGTCGAGGAGCAGCACCGGCGGCGTGCCGGTGAGCTCGTGCACCACACCGCGCCCGGCGAGACGCAATGCGAGCGCGAGGCTGCGCTGCTCCCCCTGCGACGCCTGCGTTCGCGCGTCGAGCGCGTCGATCGTCAGCTTCCAGTCGTCCCGGTGAGGTCCGACGAGCGTGACCCCGCGCTCGATCTCGGCCCGGCGACGCGTCTCGAGCCCCGCGCGCAACAAGTCGTCGACTGCGCCGGTGTGGTCGATCCCGAGCGGTTCGGGCGCCCACTCGGCTTCGTACGTCTCGGCGACGCGCCGGCCGTCTTCGGCGAGCGCGTCGTAGGCCGCGTTCACCGCCGGCCCGAGCCGGTCGACGAGTTGCAGGCGTCCGCGCACGAGCTCGCCCGCCGCGCTCACCAGTTGCTCGTCGAGCACGTCGAGCGTCGTGACCGCCGACGCGTCGCGCACCCCGGTTCGCAACAACGCGTTTCGTTGTTTCAACACCCGTTCGAAATCACCTCGTGCGGCCTCGTAGCGAACGGCGAGCGTGCCGAGCAGCTCGTCGAGATACACCCGGCGCGCCGCGGGTCCGCCCTTGACCAACTCGAGGTCGTCGGGCGCGAACACGGCCACCCGGAGCAGCCCGTGAAGGTCGCGTGACCGTGTGATCGATCGCTTGTTGCACTGCACGCGGTTGCGGCCGGACGCGCGCAGCTCCGCCTCGAACAGCTGCAACCGATCGTCGCTCATGATCTCCGCGCGCACGATCGCCTGATCGCATCCCCGGCGCACGAGCGGCGCGTCGCTCACCCCGCGAAACGAGTGTGACCGGGCGATCCATGCGATCGACTCGAGCATGCTGGTCTTGCCCTGCCCGTTCGCACCGTGGATCACGGTGAGACCGGGATCCAGATCGAGATCGACGCCCTGCAGACAACGAAAGTCGTCGAGCCACAGATGACCAACTCGCGTGATCGAGCGAGTTGCAGACTCGGCGAGCATCGCCGCTATGACGTGCGCACGGGCATCAACAAGTACAAGAACCCGCCGTTCTCGGCTGCGTGAAGTGTCGCCGGCTTCAACGGGTCGACCGTCTCGAGCACGATCTCCTCGGTGTCGACCGCGTCGATGCCGTCGTGCAGGAAGGTCGGGTTGAACGCCACGGTCAACTCGGTTCCCTCGAACTTCGCGTCGACCGACTCTTGCGCGTTCCCGACGTCTTGCGCCGACATCGCGAGCTCGAGCCCGCTCCCGCTCATCGTGAGCCGCACGGCTGCGTTGTCACGGTTCTGGCCGACGATCTGCACGCGGTCGAGCGCCTCGAGCAACGACGAGCGGTTGACGATCAGGCGGTTCGGGTAACCGCTCGGGATCAGCTGCTCGTAGTTCGGGAAATCACCCTCGATCAGTCGCGCCGTGACCTCGGCGCGCGACGTGCGGAACACGACGTCGCGCTCCCGCAACACCACTTCGATCTCGCCGTCGCCGGCCAGGCGTTGGACCTCTGCGAGACCCTTCGCCGCCACCAGGACCCGTTGGCCCTCGTCGAGCATGCTGACCCCTTTGAGGTCGCGCACGGCGAGCCGGTACGAGTCGGTCGCGACGAGTCGCAGTCCGCCGGCGTGGGTCGTGAGCAGCACACCGGTGAGGATCGGCCGGAGATCGTCCTTCGACGCCGCCCGCACGACCTGGCGCAGCGCCAACGCGAACGCCGAAGCGTCCACCCGCACGCCCTGGCCGTCGTTCGAGGCCAGGCGGGGGTAGTCCTCGGCCGGCTTCAACCGCAGCGAGGTCGAGAATCGGCCGGCCGTGATCACGGCTTCGTCACCCGTGACCGCGACCAACACCGGGCCGGGCTCGAGCTTGCGGACGATGTCGCCGATCAGCTTCGGGACGACCGCAACCCCCGTCTCCTCGACGTCGGCGGGGACCTGGACCCGGTTCGTGATCTCCAAGTCGGAACCGACGAGCTCCAGCCCGTCACCCGACGCGGTGATCCGGAGATCCTGCAGAACCGGCAGAGCGCCCGTTCGGCTTGCGACTGTGCGCTGCGCGGTCGCGACCGCGTCGGCAAGTGTGTCGCGCTCGCAGCGGAACTTCACCTCGGCCTCCTCGAAAGCGTTGCTGTTGCTGTTCCCACCAACATTGGAATTCTCAGTTGTCGTAGTAGTAGGGCCTGTGGATTGTGCATGACCTCGCATTCACGCCGCTCACAGGGGGTTCTTGTCCTCACCGCGTTGTCCACAGAATCCACAGGACGAGACACAGATCAAGCTAGGCGGGAGCGGTTGTCCCAGGTCGTCGACACGGTTTCCCCAACTATCCACAGCATTATCCACTGGCACCGTGCTTGATACGGCTGATGAGCTCGTTGACCTGCTCGAACACGACCCTTCGCTCGGCCATTTGCCCGCGGATCTTCTCGCAGGCGTGCATCACCGTGGTGTGATCACGCCCGCCGAACTCCTCGGCGATCTTCGGGTAGCTGTAGTCGGTGAGCTCCCGGAACACGTACATGCCGATCTGGCGGGCCGTGACCAGGGGCCGCCGCCGGCTCTTCCCGCAGAGCTCGTCGTTGGTGAAACCGAACATCTTGGCAGTCTCGTCGAGGATCACTTGTGGCGTGATGACTCGGGGGCGGCTGGCCGGGAGCAGGTCGGAGAGGACCTCTCGGGCGACGTCCTCGCTCAGCGGCACCCGGTGGAGGCTCGAGTAGGCCGCGACCCGGATGAGGGAGCCCTCGAGCTCCCTGACGTTGTCGACGACGTTCTCGGCGATGAAACCCAGCACGGAATCGGGGATGCCGTCGAGGTGCTCGGATTCGGCCTTCTTCTGGAGGATGGCCAGGCGGGTCTCGAACTCGGGAGGCTGGATGTCGGTGATCAGGCCCCACTCGAACCGGCTCCGGAGGCGGTCTTCGATCGTTGCGATCGACTTCGGGGGACGATCCGACGAGATCACGATCTGGCTGCCCCGCCCGTGCAGATCGTTGAACGTGTAGAAGAACTCCTCCTGGAGCTGCTCGGTGCGCTCGAGGAACTGGATGTCGTCGACC
>CAZLEC010000452.1:0-4222 GCA_964558245.1 uncultured Burkholderiales bacterium
GGGCCCGGCCGCCGGCGGCTTGGTCTTCGCGGGTGCTGCACCCGACTCGACCGGCGCGGCGTTCTCGGCCGTCGGGTTGTTGGCGCGGCGGGCGAGCTCGATGAACGCGTCGAACGCGTACGCCTCGTACGGCTCCCGCCGCCCCTCGGCCCGCGCCGTCTTGAACAGCTCCTCGACGATCGGCCGATGCGCAGCCCGAAACGCGGCACCCGCCTCGACCGGCCCCCGGACAACCACGTTCCAGCCGCCCTCGGCGTCGGTGAACTCCTTCAACGACCTGGCCTTACGGATCCGTGCGTGCGCCGCGTCGCGATCCTTCGCCCGCGCCCGCAAACACTGCTCGCGAACATCAGCCAGCGGCGCATCCTCCGCACCCTCCAACAGGTCGGCTTCGGCTTCCGGGGCGACCTCGGCCGCCGCCGCGATCGCCTCCGCTTTCGCGCCCGACAACCTCCCCGCCCGCAACGCCTGCTCGGTGGCCGGGAGCTTGCGGACCCGCTTCGAGGTCTCCAACTGGTTCCTCGCTGCCGTGACCGACGTTCCCGCGATCGCGGCGAGGTGTTCGGCCGCGCCGCGGTACCCGTCACGCTTCCACCGGCCCGCCTCCTCCACCCGCCGCGCCAACAACAACTTCGTGGACGCGGCGCGCCGTTCGATCGTGTCGAGCGCCGCCCACAGGTCCGTCACCTCACACAACGGCGCCGAGTCGGGATCGATCCGCGCGACCAGCACACGGAAGAACTCGTCGATCTCGCGCACGTCATCCGCGAACGAGCGGCGGGTCGAGGTGGCGGTGACCATGCAACGGACCATACAGAGAGGGTGAGACAGAAACCCCCCGAAACCCCCGACAAACAAAGAAGAATTCTGAATATCCGAAAGAATTCCGGATCGATCAGACCGCAACCGCGCACGCGGCGACGTGCCGCGCGCGCACGCACCCGCGCACGCACATTCATCCCCTCGCACGCGGCTACGTGCCGCCCGCGCACCCACAAGAGCATGCCGCTCCTTCGGCGCGTCGTTATCGTTATCGTTTCTTGATCCCGCACACACGCGGCGACGTGCCGCCCGCGCACTCACAAGGGCACGCCGCTCCTTCGGCGCCGCAGTTGTCGTTCCTCGCTCTACCGGTCAGCCCTCGAGGGACACCAAGTGGGATACGTCGTTGTAGCGACGGAGGACGACTCGATCGGGGCCGGCCACGACCTCGCTGATCGACGCGTTGTCTGCTACGGAGAACGCGAACCGACGGGACTCGGTAACGCGATGCAGAAGATGACCGATCACGCCGCCGTGCGCGACCAGCATCACGCACTGGCCCGGGTGCGCGGCGACGATGCGTCGGAAGCCGCGCCACACGCGCTCGTCGAAGTCGGCGAGGGGCTCGGCGCCGGGAATCACGTCCCACCGCTCTTCGCGGAAGATCTCCTGGAAGATCGGATCGTTGCTGACCGCGCGCGCTCGGAACTTGCCGCCTTCCCACTCGCCGAGGAACACCTCGCGCAGGTCGGGTTCCTCGATGGGGGTGAGCCCGAGTCGCGCCGCGAGCGGCGCGGCCGTTTGGTGCGTGCGGCGCAGCGTCGTGACGTAGATCGCGTCGATGGGTTCGTGTTGCAGCCGGTCGGCGAGGAGCTCGGCCTGGCGCCTCCCAACGGGATGGAGCTCCGGATCGCCGTGGCCGTCGCGCAGTGCGAACGGCCGGTCGGCTCGCTCCGCTTCCGACTCGCCGTGGCGCACGACGAGCACGGTCGTCGCGCCCGGCGGAGCGGTGAACCGGTGCTGCCGGATGCCTTCTTCGGGTATCGCCGCGGCCTCGGCCGGTGTGGACGGAGGCGTCGAGGTCTCGTCGTTGCTCACCGGGTGCAGGCTAGAGGCCGAGGCACCCGGTGAACGGCGCTACGGTTCGGCCCGTGAAACTCGGATACATGATCGGTTATTGGGGGGCGGGCCCGCCCAAGGGTGTGCCCGAAGCGCTCGCGGCCGCCGAGCGACTCGGTTTCGACTCGTGCTGGACCGCGGAGGCGTACGGCTCCGATGCGCTCACGCCGCTCGCGTGGTGGGGCGCGGCGACCGAGCGCATCAAGCTCGGCACGTCGATCTGCCAGATCTCGGCGCGCACGCCTACTGCGATGGCGATGGCTGCGCTGACGCTCGACCATCTCTCGGGCGGTCGGTTCGTGCTCGGGCTCGGCGCTTCGGGGCCGCAGGTGGTGGAGGGCTGGTACGGCGACGACTACCGCCGCCCGCTCGCACGGACGCGCGAGTACGTCGAGATCATTCGGCGGGTGCTCGCCCGGGAAGCTCCGGTCGAGTTCAAGGGTGATCGGTACCAGCTCCCGAACCACAACGGCGCGGGTTTCGGCAAGCCGCTGAAGTCGATCACGCACCCGTTGCGCGCCGACCTGCCGATCTTTCTCGCGGCCGAAGGCCCGAAGAACGTCGCGCTCGCCGCCGAGATCGCCGACGGTTGGCTTCCGATGTTCTACGCACCGCGCACCGACGGCTTCTATCGCGAGGCGCTCGCGAAGGGTTTCGACATGCCCGGCGCGCGGCGCACGGCCGCCGACTTCGAGGTCGCGTGCCACGTGCCGATCATCATCTCCGACGACATCGAGGCCGCGGCGAGCTTCTACCGTCCGGCGCTCGCGCTCTACATCGGTGGCATGGGTGCGCGTGAGGTCAACTTCCACAACGAGGTGTTCGTGCGCATGGGCTACATGGACGAGGCTCGTCACATCCAGAACCTTTATCTCGAAGGCAGGAAGGAAGAGGCCGCGGCCGCGGTGCCGCTCCAGCTCGCGCAAGACGTCGCGCTGATCGGTCCGAAGGAGAAGATCCGCGACGAGCTCGAGCAGTGGCGGGAGTCGACTGTCACCACGATGATCGTGTCGGGGCCACCATCGCAGCTCGAGACGATCGCCGAGCTGGTACTCGGTTGAGCGCAGTGCTCCGATGACGATCATCGCGCTCACTCCAGAGGAGGCCCGCTGCCTCGGATGCTTGATGGAGAAGTCGGTCACGACGCCCGACAACTATCCGTTGTCGTTGAACGCCGTCGTCACCGCGTGCAATCAGTCGACGAACCGCGAGCCGATCGTGCACTACAACGAGACCGTCGTCGAGCAGGCGCTCGACTCGTTGCGGGCGAAGGAGCTGATCCGCAGGGTCAAGTCGACAGGTCAGCGCGTCATCAAGTATCGCCACATCGCCGAAGAGGCGCTCAGCCTCGACCGGCCGGAGTCGACCTTGCTGGGCGTGTTGTTGCTCCGCGGCGCGCAGACTCCGGGCGAGCTCAAGCAGCGATCCGAGCGTTGGCACTCGTTCCGCTCGTTGGGCGACATCGAAGACGCGTTGGCG
The DNA here is from genome assembly GCA_964558245.1 of uncultured Burkholderiales bacterium. Classification (GTDB taxonomy): domain Bacteria; phylum Actinomycetota; class Acidimicrobiia; order IMCC26256; family PALSA-610; genus JBBQER01. The sequence continues at coordinate 3,361 of CAZLEC010000452.1, forward strand.
CGCCTCGCCGAGGCCGAGTTCGTGCGGCGGCTCGAACGCCGGCCCGGTCAGAAGGAAGCGCGCTGGATGCAGCTGCTCTCGCCGGTCGACACCGACGCGGCCGAGCGCGACCGTCCGGTCGCGAGTGCCGTCACGCGCCCGGTGGCCGCCGAACCCGTCGCCGCCGCAGGTGGTGAGGCCGTCGAGCGCGAGCCGGAACCGATCGCGCAGCCGCACTCGCTCGACGTGCGGAATCCGGCAAACGGCGAGATCATTCGCTCGGTCGCGATCACCGAGACCGGGGAGATCGCGCAGAAGGTCGCCCGGGCCCGCAAGGCGCAGGCGGCTTGGGCCGCGCGTCCCTACGGCGAGCGGACCGGGGCGCTGCGCGCGTTCCGCGCGCTCCTCGAGCAAGAGGCGGAGGAGTGCGCGCAGATCACGACGAGCGAGGTCGGCAAGCCGATCCGTCAGTCGCGCAACGAGATCCGGGCGGTGCTCGAGCGCATCGACTGGAACATCGAGCACGTGGGCGAGCTCACCGAGTCGCGTGAGGTCACGGTCTCCGACGCCTGCGTCGAGCGCGTCACCTATGAGCCGGTCGGTGTGGTTGCGCACGTCAGCGCGTGGAACTACCCGTACTTCGTCGGGCTCGGGTCGATCGTCCCGGCCCTGCTCGCGGGCAACGCGGTGTGTTACAAGCCGTCGGAGCACGCGACGCTCACTGGGCTGCGCATCGTGGATCTCCTGCACCGTTCGGGTGTGCCGGTTGACGTCGTGCACGGGATCGTCGGCGCCGGCCCGACCGGCGCCGCGCTCGTGGATGCCGACGTCGACATGTTGTGCTTCACCGGCTCCTACGCGACCGGTCGGCGGGTCGCGCTCG
>CAZLEC010000453.1:0-4215 GCA_964558245.1 uncultured Burkholderiales bacterium
TCGACACGTTCGCCCCTCCCGCCCGCCGGCCCGACCCACCATTATCGCGCGCCATGTGCACGAATGCCGCAAGTCCGGCGTCCGAAAATGACCGAACGATGACCGAACGGTCACCCGATCAGGGCAGGAGTTGAAACTGCGCGAGGCCGAGCGCCGTCGCCGGCCCGGACTGGTCGGTCGGCTTGCCGGAGCTCACCGCGCCGCCGTTGACCGTCGCCTCGACCGCGTAGATCCCCTTGGCGAAGATCACGACCGCGGTCGATCCGTTCGTGTCGCCCTCCTGCAGGCCGGTCGCGGCCGGGATGAACGCCGGCGTGAACGAATGGAGCACGGCGCCGGTCTGGTTCGTCTGGACCAGCGTGTCGTGCCAGTGCTGCGCGTAGCCCTGGGCGCCCTTCGGGCTCTGGAACTCGTAGAGGAACACCTGGTCGATCGTGAACCCGTCGGGGCTCGTCCACTGCCGCTGGTAGCCGGTCACGAAGCCCGTCACCAGCAGCGCGCGCCGCGCCGTCGGGCTCGAGTCGCTGTCGGCGGCTTGCGCGAGGTTGGTCGGGCCGGTCTGGCCGACGTCGTCGGCGTCGCGCGGGTACCCACTGGGCACCGTGCCGAGGATCAAGGCCGCGAGGCCGGTGGCCGGGGCCGTCGGCTGGGTGACGGGGGCCGTCGACGTGGTCGTGGCCGCGGGCGCGGTCGTCGTGGTGGTGCCGCCCGGCGCCGTCGTGGTCGTGGTGGTCGAGGCCGGCGGCGAGCTCGTAGTCGTGGAGCCCCGGTCGGGACGGATCACGACCGCGGTCGCGGTCGTCGGGCTCGAAGACACGAACTGGTGTGCGCTCGAACAGCCACATGCGAGGGCGAGCAGCGCGAAACTGACGACCTTCGCCCGACGAGTCAGCACGCGGTGCAAGGCTAGCGCGGCTTTACGCCTTCCGCGCGTAGAATGTTCGCTTACCGGCGTGGGGGTGCCTCGGGCCGCGCGAGGGGGACGCGATGACGTTCGGCGTCGACATCGAGCCGACCAACCGGTGCAACGCGAAGTGCTATTTCTGCCCGCGCGACGCGACTCCGCACCAGGGCCTGATGACCCCGGAAGTGTTCGAGCAGTCCCTCGGTCGCTGCGACGAGTTGCGCACGAAGTTGCGCGCGCTCGGGCGCCCGGAGCTCAAGATGAGCTTGTGCGGCCTGGGCGAGCCGCTGCTCAATCGGCACACGCCGTCGTTCGTGCGGCGCGTGCGCGAGGAGGGCTTCGACTGCACGATGTCGAGCAACGCGGCGCTGCTCGACGAGCCGCGGGCGCACGAGCTCCTCGAGGCGGGATTGCAGCGGATCGCGATCAACGTCGGCGATCGCGACGCCGACTACGAAGCGATCTACAAGCTGCCATTCGAGCGCACCCGCGACAACATCTTGCGATTCAAGGAGCTCGCGGGCGACGCGTGCGAGGTGATCATCGTGCTCGTCGACCATCGTCGCGATCGCGCGCACATCGAGTCGATGCGCCAGTACTGGGGCGACTTCGGCATGCACGCGTTCATGGAGTACGAGATCATGAACCGCGGCGGCGCACTCTTCGTCGACCACATGCAGTTCGACGAGTACCCGCAACTCGCCGAAGCGCGCGAGATGCTCGGCGCGCGGAGCATCGAGGCCGTCTGTCCCACGCCCTTCGCGTACTTGTTCATCGGCTACGACGGTCAGTACTACCTCTGCTGCTCCGACTGGAAGAAGGAAGTTCCGCTCGGCAGCGTGGCCGACACGTCGTTCGCCGACGTCATGGTCGCCAAGCTCGCGCACGCGCGCACACGCCAGCCCGTCTGCAAGACGTGCAATCTCGACCCGCTCAACAAGCTGACCGAGGCCCTGCGCGCACGCGACGCCGGTGAGGCCGACGCGCCCGACGTCGAGGCGCTCATCGAGAAGATCCAGAACATGACGACGTTCTCGCTCACCGAGATCGAAGCGTTGACAGGACAGCCGGCCCCGGCCGCCGGGCCGCAGCCCGCACTCGGCTCGCGCCGCACCATTCCGGTCACCGCGATCTGACCGAGAGCCCCTTCGCGTACTTGTAGAGCGCGAGGTCGTAGGCGTTGTCGGCGGCGATGCGCTCGCGGAACGCGGGATCCACGTCCCAGTCCTCGGTGCTGACGTTGGCGCGTTCGCGGAGGTCGACTCCGCCCGGCCACCAGCCGAACCGGTCGTGCACCTCGGCGACGAATTCGTCGTAGCTCTCGGTGAGGCCGATCACGTCGACCCGGCTCAGGTTCTCCCGAGCGCGCGCAAAACGCGTGTCGTCGATGTCGAGCCCGCAGTTGATCGCGACCTCGTTGTCCTCGGGTGCGAGCGCGAACACCTTCGTCTGGTGGTTCTCGACGAAGAACCGGAAGATCGGGCGGTCTTCGTAGATCGCCTCCAGCGGCGAATCACGGAACCGCGCCTCGCGCCGCTTGAACTGCTTGAGCACCGAGATCGTGCGATCGATCGGGTCACGCAGCACCGTGAGCGTGATGACCCCGGGGTCGAGCAGATCGCGAACCATGAACGGGAAATGGCCCGTGTAGACCCGTATCTGCGATCTCCGCTCGGCCGTGAGCGCCCGCAACCGGGGGATGTTGATGTACGCATCGACGTCGATCGGGTCGGAGTAGTCGATGCCGCGGCACGGGTAGATCGCTTCCGGGGGGAACTGCTGTTGGAGCTGGCGGACAAACGTCGTGCCCGCGGTCTTCATCACGTGGATGAAGAGGAAGGACTGCACCGATCGAACATACCTCGCCGCCAGTTCCGACGAGCCCTACAGTCTCAGGTCGTCGCAGGAGGTGCAGTGGCACGCGGAAAAGAGACTCCCCTCTGGGACGCGGCCGCGGCGAGCGCGCGTGCGAAGCAGCCGCGATTCGTCGCCGCACTCGTGGCCGACGCCAAGATGACCGCCAACGTCCGCGGGGAGCGCGCGAAGTTCCACGGTCGGGTCGACGCGCTCCTCCAGGTGCTCCGCCTCATGTCGGTGGCCGACGGCCTCCTCGCCCAGGCGCTCTACCGCGCGAAGGTCCGGCTGCAAGTGCTCGGCATCCCCGTACTCCCCGGGATCGCGCACCGGCTCGCCATCATCGTCGGCCAGCTCTACATCGGCGACACCGTCGTGGTGCACCCCGGTGTGTTCATCGGTCACGGGATGGTCGTGATCGACGGCTTCGTCGAGATCCACCGCGGTGTGCGGATCATGCCGGGTGTGACCATCGGCGTGCGCGACGGCTTTCGGGGCCCGACGATCAAGCAGGACGTGCGGATAGGCACCGGAGCCAAGGTGCTCGGCGCGATCACCGTGGGTCGCGGCGCGCGGATCGGCGCGAACGCCGTGGTCATCGACGACGTGCCCGCGCGCGCGACCGCGGTCGGGGTGCCGGCGCGGATCGTCCGCTACGACGCCGAACGGTGACGCCGGCAGAGACGGTGGCGCGGTTCTTCTTCATCCACGTGATGCGGACCGGCGGCACCACGTTCGAGCAGCAACTCCGGCGGGGCTTCCCGCGCGCCGAGGTGTACCCGAACCCTGACGTCGACTTCCCCGACGGCGACATCATGCACCACCTGGAAGTGTCGTACCTCCTCGGGCTGCCCGCCGAACGCCTCGACGCGATCCGCCTCTTCTACGGACACTTCCCCTACGTCGTGACCGAGATGCTCGGCCGCGACCTGGTGACGCTCACCGTGCTGCGCGATCCGGTCGAGCGCACGATCTCGCTCCTGCGGGTCATGCGCCGGCAGCGCGAGGCGTGGCACGAGTTGACGTTGGAGCAAATCTACGACGACGCGAACATGTTCCCCCGCCTGATCCACGACCACCAGACCAAGGTGTTCTCGATCACCCGCGAAGATCGGCCGCAGGACTACCGCGATGAGATCGACGTCGACAACGCTCGCCTCGAGATCGCGAAGCGCAATCTCGAGCGGGTCGACGTGATCGGCCTCACCGAGCAGTACGGCGAGTTCCTCGCGTCGCTACGCGACCGATTCGGTTGGCAGCTCGGAGAGCAGGCGCGTTTGAACGCGGCGGGAGACGCGCCCGAAGCGGCGCCGGCGCTTCGCCGGCGCATCGCGGCCGACAACGCGATCGACCTCGAGTTCTACGAACACGCACGCGAGCTCGTGCGGGACCGCGCGATCAGCTAGTAGCTGTACACCACGGTCGCGCCCGTGGTCGCGTCGACGACGAGCACCGCA
>CAZLEC010000454.1:0-4207 GCA_964558245.1 uncultured Burkholderiales bacterium
GTTCGGACGGATCCGGGGCACGGTGCACCGCGCCGTCGCCGATCTCGACGCCGAGCAGTTGGCCTTCCGTCCCGACCCCGATGCCAACTCCATCGCGTGGCTCGTTTGGCATCTCACGCGCATCCAGGACGACCACGTGGCGGACGTCGCGGGGATCGAGCAGGTTTGGACCGCGCAACACTGGGCCGAGCGGTTCGCGTTGCCGCTCCCGGTGTCCGATACGGGATACGGGCACCGGAGCGCCGACGTCGCGGCGGTGCGGGTGCCGTCGCCGGACCTGCTCGTCGGGTACCACGACGCGGTGCACCAACAGACGGAGCGATTCCTCTCGGATCTCACCGAGGGCGATTTGAACCGTATCGTCGACGAGTCGTGGGACCCGCCGGTGTCGCTCGGCGTGCGGCTCGTCAGCGTGATCGCAGACGATCTCCAGCACGTTGGCCAAGCCGCCTACGTGCGAGGTCTCACCGACCGCTGAGGGCCGATCGCCGGGTGTAGTTCTTTTCCCGAAGTGGCTGAAGTACCCTTCGGATATATGACGGTACGGGTGTTCCTCCTCGATGACCACGAGATCGTGCGCCGCGGCGTGCGTGAGTTGCTCGAGATGGAGGAGGACTTCGAGGTCGTCGGCGAGGCCGGCACCGCCGAGGACGCGCTGGCGCGCATCGCGGCTTCGGTGCCCGACGTGGCGATCATCGACATGCGGTTGCCCGACGGCAACGGTGTCGAGGTCTGCCGAGAGGTGCGGTCGCGCAACCCCGAGATCCAGTGCGTGGTGCTCACGTCCTTTGCCGACGACGAAGCGCTGTTCGACTCGATCATGGCCGGCGCCGCCGGATACCTGCTGAAGCAGATCAAGGGCAACGACCTCGTCGACGCGGTTCGCCTGGTTGCCGCCGGCCAGTCGCTGCTCGACCCCAACGTGACCGCACGAGTGCTCGAGCGATTGCGAACCGGCCCCGTGCAGGACGAGCGACTGGCTCGCCTGACCGAACAGGAACGCAAGATCCTCGATCTCATCGCGGAGGGCCTCACCAACCGCCAGATCGGCGAGCGCATGTTCCTTGCCGAGAAAACGGTCAAGAACTACGTGTCGAACCTCCTGGCGAAGCTCGGCATGGAACGACGGACCGAAGCGGCAGTCTTCGCAACGCGGCTCGCCAAACCGAACGCGTCGGAGGACTCTTCCGGCTCGTGAGTCCCGGCGGGTCGACCGCGCCGGGCCGCCGGCTGCCGGAAGGACCGCGCGCTGAGTGACGTTCGACTCTTCCGGGGAGGCGTTCCGGACGCCGAAGATGATGGTATGGCCGACAGTCTCCCCACTCCCGACATCGAAGAGCTCGAGGCGCCGGAGTGCCTGCGCCTCCTCGAGACCGTCTCCGTCGGGCGGGTCGGTGTGACGATGGAGGCCCTCCCGGCCGTGTTCCCGGTGCAATTCGTCGTGAGCGACGGCGCGGTCATCTTTCGCACGGTGCCGGGCACCAAGTTCGATTCGGCGACCGCCGGCTCGGTCGTCGCCTTCGAGGCCGATGACGACAGGACCGGCGGGGCGCCGATCCGATGGAGCGTGCTCGTGCGCGGCATCGCCCAGGCGCTCACCGAGCCCGCGGAGCTTTCCGCGGCGCGTGCGCTTCCGCTGGGCTCCTGGGCGCGCGAAGGTGGAGCTGACCGCTTCGTGCGGATCTACCCGACCGTGATCACGGGCCACCGCGTCGCCGAATCGGCTCCGGTTCGTGATCACGCTCGCACCGGGAGTGTGAGTTGACGACACCGACCACGTGCCGAAGCTGATCGTCGCCGGTCCGGTCGCGTCGCCCGAGCACGAGCTCGCCGGGCACCCCGAGCGGCCGAGCCGCGTCGGCGCCGCCGCCACCGGTTTGGACGACCTGATGCTCGACACCGACCGGGTCGCCGTGCCGGCACGCCTGGCGTCGTTCGACGAGCTCGCTGCTGTCCACGACGTCGCGTATCTCCGCGAGCTCGAGACGTTCTGCGGCGCCGGCGGAGGGAAACTCGATCCCGACACCTACGCGGGACGCGACTCGTGGCGTGCGGCACGCGAGGCCGCGGGCGCCGGGCTCGCGGCCGTCGACGCGCTCGCGGCCGACGAGGGCGACGCGGCGTTCGTCGTCGCGCGACCTCCGGGCCATCACGCGCTGGCCGACCGCGCGATGGGCTTTTGCCTCATCAACAACGTCGCGGTCGCCGCCACCGCGCTGGCCGACCGGGGCGAGCGCGTGATCATCATCGACTGGGACGTGCACCACGGCAACGGCACGCAGGCGTTGTTCTGGAACGACAACCGCGTGTGTTACGTGTCGACCCACCAGGACCGCTTCTATCCCGGTACCGGTGCGGTCGACGAGACCGGCGGGCCCGGTGCTCCCGGCCTCACGGTGAACGTACCGCTGCCGGCCGGCGCCACCGGAGACCTCGTGGCGCGCGCGCTGGAGGAGATCGTGGCACCGGTCGCGGAGGGTTTCGCCCCCACGTGGGTACTCGTGTCAGCGGGCTTCGACGCGCACCGCGACGATCCGCTCGCCGACCTCGCGTTGTCGAGCGGTGACTTCGCGCACCTTGCCTCGATCGTGAGCGGCTTCGCGCCGCGTGCGGGGCGTCTCGCGTTCTTCCTCGAAGGTGGTTACGACCTCGGGGCGCTGCGCTCGTCGGTGGCCGCGACCGCGGGTGCGATCGTCGGCAGTGACCACCCGGTCGATCCGCCGACCCAGGGCGGGCCGGGCGCCGAAGCGGTGGCCCGGGCGCGCGCCGTTCACGCCGATCTGGTCGGGTAGCACCGCCGGCGTCGGGCTTCAGATCTCGGACGGCTCGCGTTCGCCGGTCTCGTACACGTCGTACGCGCGCCCGACGAGCAGCGGATCGAGCGGACCGATGCGATCCACGTCCTTGTCGGTGTACGGCAGGCGGTGGAGCACGTAGCGAATCGCGTTGAGCCGGGCCCGCTTCTTGCAATCCGACTTGATAACGGTCCACGGCGCTTCGCGCGTGTCGGTGTGGACGAACATCGCCTTCTTGGCCTCGGTGTACTCGTCCCACTTGTCGAGCGACGCGACGTCGACGGGCGACAGCTTCCATTGCTTGAGTGGATGCTTCTCGCGCTCGCGGAAGCGGCGGCGCTGCTCTTCGCGGCTCACGGAGAACCAGAACTTGATGAGGTGCACGCCGCTGCGGGCGAGGTTGCGTTCGAACTCGGGCGCCTGGTGCAGGAACTCGGCCAGCTCGCTGTCGGTGCAGAAGCCCATGACCCGCTCGACGCCGGCGCGGTTGTACCACGAGCGGTCGAAGAGCACGATCTCGCCCCGGGTCGGGAGGTGTTGCACATAACGCTGGAAGTACCACTGGCCCTGCTCGACCGGTGTCGGTTTCTCGAGCGCGACGACGCGCGCGCCGCGTGGGTTCAGGTGCTCCATGAACCGTTTGATCGTGCCGCCCTTGCCCGCGGCGTCGCGGCCTTCGAAGATGACCACGACGCGCTGGCCCGATTCCTTCACCCAGGCCTGGAGCTTCAGCAACTCGACCTGCAGGCGATACTTCTGGGCCTCGTAGGTCTTGCGCGCCATCAGGTTGCGGTACGGGTAGACGCCGCTCAGCCAGTGCTCGACGAGCTCGTCGTCGGAGTTCAAAGGAATCTCGCCGTAGACGGGCTCGTCTTGCTCGAGCACGACGCGCCTGAGCATGCCGAGGTCGTCGGGTGCGGTGCCGGCGAGCACCGCGTCGAGCCAGCGCGCGACGGCGGCCATCTCCTCGGGCTTTGCGTTCGTCAGCACGTCGCGCACGGCGTTGACCTTTGCGGCGCGCGCGGCGTCGACCGCGCTGCTCACCTCGTAGCGCGCGATGCCCTCGGGACTGAGGTCGGGGGAGGTGTCGCCCGCGGCAGCCGGGCGCGCGTCGGTGTGGGCCTCGTCGTCCGTCACAACTTGCCGCCGGCTGCGAACCAGTCTTTCATGACTCGTTCGCACTCTTTCATGTTGTACACGTCTTCCTGATACGAGAACTTGCCGTTCCCGGCGTACTCCAGCACGGTGATGCCGGCGAACTGGTACGGCTCGGCGCGGTTGTCGATGTTGGGCAGGCGGTTGAGCCACCGGAAGATGATCCGGTCGCCGTCGATCACCGACCAGTCGAGCGGGTAGTCCCAGCCCGCGTTCACGAACGGCGCCATGCACGGCACGATCCACTCCCGGATCGC
>CAZLEC010000455.1:0-4194 GCA_964558245.1 uncultured Burkholderiales bacterium
TGCCGAGGCGCGATGCGCCCGGCGCAGAGCGTCGGCGCGGTGGAGAGCCGGATGATCGGCTGCGCGATGTAGTTGCGCGGGCTCGCCTCGACGCGGCGGCGCACGTCGTCCTTCATCGCATCGGTCGCCGTCGACCCTACGAACACGCCGTAACCGCCGGAGCCGTCAGCCGGTTTCACGACCATCTCGTCGAGGTGGGAGAGCACGCGCGCGCGATCGGTGGCGTCGGCGCACAGCAACGTCGGGACGTTGGGGATCAGCGGCTCTTCAGCCAGGTAGTAGCGGATGAGCGCCGGCACGTACGAGTACACGACCTTGTCGTCGGCGACACCGACTCCGGGTGCGTTGGCGAGCGCGACGTTTCCGGCGCGCCACGCGCGCATGAGACCGCGGACGCCGAGGGTGGAATCCGCCCGGAACACCTCCGGGTCGAGAAACAGGTCGTCGACCCGCCGGTAGATCACGTCGACGCGAACGAGCCCGTCGACGGTGCGCAGGTAGACGCAGTCGTCGCCGTCGACGACGAGGTCCTTGCCCTCCACCAGGTGCGCGCCCATCTGCTGGGCCAAGGACGCGTGCTCGAAGTACGCCGAGTTGTAGACGCCCGGTGTCAGCACCGCGATCACGGGCGAGTCGCCCGGGCGGGGTGACAGCGCGGCGAGGAGACCGGCGAGCTTGTTGGGGTAGCTGTCGACGGGGTGAATGTCGAGGTCGCGGAACAAGTCGGCGAAGACCCGCTTCGTGACCTGGCGGTTCTCGAGCATGTACGAGACGCCCGACGGCACGCGCAGGTTGTCCTCGAGCACGTACATCGTGCCGTCGGCGTCGCGGACGAGGTCGCTTCCGCAGATGTGGGCCCACACGCCTTGCGGTGGTCGCACGCCTTCGCACTCCGGCCGGTAGTTGACCGACGTCGCGAGCACCTCGGCCGGCAGCACGCCGTCGGCCACGACCTTGGCCGCGCCGTACAGGTCGTCGACGAACAGGTTGAGGGCCGTGAGGCGCTGGACGAGCCCGCGCGAGATGCGCTCCCACTCCTGCGTGGAGATCACGCGGGGAATGACGTCGAAGGGCCAGGCCCGGTCGATGTTGGTGGCTTCGCTGTAAACGGTGAACGTGATGCCCATCGAGCGGATGGCGAGCTCGGCGGCTTCTTGCCGCGCGCCGAGCTCGTCGCCGAGGGACATCAGGTAGCGCACGACGCCGTCGCACGCGTCGCGCGGCTCACCGTCGACGAGCAGCTCGTCCCAGCATCCTGGGCTCTGATAGTCGTCCCACATGGTCAGCTCGTCCCTCCAGAGCGGCCTGTGAGCGCGGACCGGGGTTACTGACCTCCTTCTTACGGCGAGCTTGAGGCGGGCCGACGCCGGGAACATTTCCAGTCGATGAATTCGCTCGCTGCTCTCGACCCTCGAGGTGCCGGCCCGGATCGGCGGGAGGCGCCGTTCGAGCGAGGCGATTCAGACGCGTGCGGTACCGCGGATCGTTCCACGCCTGTGGGTCGCGGCGCCGACCGCGCAGAGCCGGGTTCCGGCCTCGAGGAGGCCACGGCCCGGACCGTGAGCGCGGACGATGCCGCGGAGCGCGCCGAGCGCAGGAGCCAGGAGCAGGAGGCCGACTGCGAACGACAAGAAGCCGAGACGGGTCGCGAACACTGTGATCGGCGAACGCAACTCGCGCCCTGGGGCTGGAGACGTCCTACCGAGGCTCGAGTTTCGGTGCCTGATGCGAGTTACCGGACGGCCAGTTGTGTGTACATGCCGGCGGCGTAGTGGCCGGGAATGTTGCACACGAGCTCGTATCGACCGGGGGCGAGTGTGACGGTCGTCCAACTCGATGTGGCGGGTGCGATGCCGTCACCGGGGCCGGCTCCGCAGCTGTTCGACGCTTCACCGACGCTTCCGGTCTCGTCGACGGTGCTGTCGCCGCGCAATGGGCGGGTGCCGACGATCTGGCTGTCGGGGAGGGGGAGTATGACGAATTCGTGATTGATCGATCCGAGATTTGTCGCGACGAACGACACAGTGCCATGGGGTACGGAGGTCGCGTCGGCGGTCAGGCGCATCACTCCTCCACGCACTCCGCCTCCCATGCCGGGTCCGCCCATCATCGGTCCGCCCATGTTCGTGACGGACACGGTGACAACGGTGCCCGGAAGGTTCGGGACCGTGCACGACGCCGAACGGGAATCGCCGAATGCACCACTGTGTGAATCGCCGCTTCGGTGCGCGGCGACCACCGCGAGGGTCGAGGCTGTGGTCAAGAGGGCAATCGCTACCGCTCCGAGTGCGTAGAGGGATCGAGTTCGCATCACGTCACCGTGATCGGAGTACATCGCGCCGTTGCGCGTACTCGTCGGCGTTGATCTCGCCGCGAGCGAATCGCTCGGCGAGGATGTGTTCGGCGCCGTCGGCACGACCGGCCAGTTGGTCCGGCCGGCGCCGGTGATCAGCACGCACGAGGGCGATGATCGCCGCAACCACGATCGTCCAGAAGACCAGCATCACGAATGCCATCGCGATCCAGGCTCCGGGGCCCCATCCGTCGTGCCATCTCGTCATCATCGTCGTTACCTCCTGGCCTCGAGGCTGACCGAAAACGGTGTCCGGCAACCAGGGACCAAGGGCCCTGCGAGTGCCGACGATCGGCACGACACGAGACCGACGCAGGAGAACCTCGCGTCAGTGGCTGAAGTGGACGTGGGGGAGGATGCGTTCGAGCCATTTCGGCAGATACCAGTTGCGGTCGCCAATGAGCGCCATCGTGGCGGGCACGAGCATCACTCGAACGACGGTCGCGTCGAGGAGTACCGCCATTGCGAGGGTGAGGCCGAGCTCGGTGGGTGGGATCGGTCCGGTGATGCCGAACGCGATGAACACGATGATCATGATGAGCGCGGCGTTGGTGATCGGCCTTCCGGTACGGGCGATGCCTTCGCTGATCGCTCGCTTGGTGTCGCCGGTTGCTTCGTAGCGCTCTCGGATCGCGGCGAGCAGGAACAGCTGATAGTCCATCGAAAGCCCGAAGAGCAGCGCGAAGAAGAACAGCGGCGCCCACGCGTCGACGAACGGTTGGTGCTGGATGCCGAGGAGGCCCGTGCCGAACCCGTGTTGGAACACGAGCGTCGCGAATCCGAACGCGGCGCCGACGGTGAGGAGGTTCATCAGGATCGACGTGACCGCGATCACGAGGCTCCGGAACACGATGAGCAACAGCAAGAACGCGACGATGAGGATGACACCGATCGCGTAGGGCGCGCGTCCGACCAGCACCGCGGTGAGGTCGCGGTTCTGCGCGGCGGGGCCGCCGACCCGCGCGGTCGGTACCGCGCCCGCAAGGCGGGAACGCAAGGTGTTCACGAGTGTCGCAGTGCGCGAGTCGTCGACTGCGGTCGAACCCGTCACTCGCACGACGACGCGACCGGTTGACGCGGCGGTGGTGACGACGCGTGCGTCAACGACTCCGGGAACGGTGGACGCGATCCGCGTCACGGTGGGGGCGTCCGCGGCGGGGGTGGTGATGAACGCGGGTGCGGCCGCGCCGGGACCGAACGCGGAGACCAGCATGTCGTAGCCGTCGCGGCTGGTGTTGCCCTTGTCGACGACCTTCGCGCCGGGCATGCCCAGGTGCATGCCGAATGCGGGGACGATCAGTGCGCCGATCACCACGAGGCCGATCGCCAGCACCGCGGCCGGACGGTGCAGCGCGATGCCGGTCCAGCGTCGCCACCGGGATTCGGCGGTGATGTCGGCGTCGTCGGTGTTCTTGCGCACGAGGACGCGGTCGCCGAGCGCGTCGAGCAGCGCCGGCAGGAGGGTGAGTGAGGCGAGGGCGACGGCGACGACCGAGAGGATCATGCCGAGGGCCATCGACCGGAACACCATGACGGGCACGAGGAACACGGCGGCAAGCGCCATCACGACGGTCAGTGCGGCATCCTTGAACCAGCGCACGTCGAACGTCTTCAGTTGGCCGTCGCATGACGCGATCAGCGCCGGCACGATGTCCGATTGCATGCGCAGCATCAGCACCTGTGTTTCCGGGTCGCCGAAGCGCACGTTGTATTCGATCAGCTTCGGGCCGCCCTTGGTGATCATCAGGCCGGCGAACAGCACACCTTTATAGGCGCAGCCCATCGCCTTCATGGCGCGGATCGTCGGCAGCACGATTTCATCGAGCGCGCGTTTTTCCATC
>CAZLEC010000456.1:0-4188 GCA_964558245.1 uncultured Burkholderiales bacterium
CGATCCGTGGCGCACGCGTCCCGACCCGTCGTGGATCGGCGCGCCCGCGTTGCCCACGAAGGTCGCGGCGATCCACCGCAACTACGACACGAGCCGCACGTGGTTCCGCGCCGAAGGCGATTTTCCCGGCCCGCAGACGATGACCGCGGCCGCGCAGTGGCTCGATCGCGAGCTCGGCGCGCGGCGCGGGCCCGAGGACCGGTCGCTGCTCGTCGTCGACGAGTTCGACCCGCACGAGCCGTTCGACACGCCCGAACCCTGGGCGAGCCGTTACGACCCGGATTGGAACGGCGAGCGCCTCATTTGGCCGCCCTACGCGCGCAATGCCGCGGAAGCGAGGCTGAGCGAACGCGAAGGCCGGCACCTGCGCGCGCAGTACGGCGCGAAGCTCACGATGATCGACCACTGGCTCGGCCGGATGATCGACGCGGTCGACCGGCACGACGCGTGGGACAGCACCGCGTTCGTCGTGTGCACCGACCACGGCCACTATCTCGGCGAGCACGGCGGGGTATGGGGCAAACCGCAAGTGCCCGTCTATCCCGAGCTCGGCCACATTCCACTGCTGATCGCGTGGCCCGGTGTGGCGCCGCGCACCTGCGACGCGCTCACGACCACCGTCGACCTGCACGCCACGCTGTGCGACGCGTTCGAAGTGACGCCGCGGCACCGCACGCACGGTCGGTCACTGGTGCCGTTGCTCGCGGGCGCGGTGTCGCGCGTGCGCGAGTGGGCGCTGTGCGGCGTATGGGGACGCGAGGTGCACGTGATCGACGCGACGCGTACCTACGCGAAGTCGCCCGTCGCGACCAACCGCCCGCTGTCGCTGTTCTCGAACCGCTGGTCGACGATGCCGATCCGCGCGTTGCCCGGGTGGGGCTTCCCGAACCCCGACCACCGCGCCCGCCTCGACCGCTCGCCCGGCACCGAGGTGCCGGTGATCCGCCAGCCGTTCGATCCGAGCGACGACTTGCCGTTCTGGGCGATGGGCACGTTCGAGGGGGACCTCCTCTACGAACACATGGAGGCCGACGCCACCGGCGAGTTCCGCAATCTCGCGTCGGAGAACGGCGCGGGGAAGCAGCCGATCGGGGAGATGACCGACCTCCTCGTGGAGGCGCTGCGCGAGATCGAGGCGCCGGCCGAGCAGCTCGCGCGGCTCGGCCTGTAGCTCACCCCATTGTCGGACGCGCCTGCGCGAACGTCCACCGCCGGCCTTCGAGATCTTCCGCGACGTACGCCTTGAACCCGTGATGCTTGATCGGCTCGACGATCGTCGCGCCGGCCGCGCTCGCGTGTGCGAAGTGCGCCTCGAGATCGTCCACGTAGACGAAGGGCTGGTGCGTCACACCCGCGGTTTCGCCGACGGCGGGGTACAGCATGATCGCACCGTTGCCGACCCGGATCTCGATCCACGAGAACTCCTCGGAGTCCTTCTCGGGGAGCGACGTGGTCGTCTCGAAGGCGAACGCGGCGCAGAGCCAGTGCGCGGCGGCGACCGGCTCCGCGTAGTGAACGATGACATTCAGACGCGACAGCTCGGGACGGGGCGCCGGGCGCCGCTTGATCCACTGCGGCAGCCACTCCGGCGTCATGCGCACGAACGACAGTCCGGCGCCGCCGATCTTGCCGTCGGGCACGATGCCGTCGACGCGCACGCGGGTGCCGCTCGCGATCGGTTCGAAGGAGACCTCGATCACAACGTCGTCGACCGAGCTCTGCCAGCACACCCGGGTGCCGGGTTCCCACACGGTCACCCGGCCCAGCTCGAGCGCGTCGCCGTCGTAGACCTCCAGCAGGCGCCCGCCGACGCCGGGCTCGCGGCGGCGCCCGATGCAACGAGACGAGTCCCACGCGTCGATCGGTCCGTTGCCCCACCACTGATCGATCTCGGCGGTGAAGGCGGTGGACGCGGTGAGCGGGTCGACGCCGACATCAATGCTCGAGGTGACGTTCATCGCTTCTTCGCCTCCACGTGGCGCTTGAACGAGCGGAGCTGCGTGTTCCACTCCGCCTGGAGCTGATCGAGGAAGGCCTGCACCGCGACCAGCGACTGCGGGCGCAGCTTGAACACGCGCAGGCGCGCATCGCCGGGCGTCCGCTCGTCTTCCACGATGCCGGCGTCGAGGAGCGTCTTGAGGTGACGGCTCATCGCCGGCGGTGACAGCCCGGCCGCGTCGGCCAGCTCGCCGGCGCGGCGCGGTCGCACGCTCAGCAGCTGCACCACCTGCCGGCGCCTCGGATCGGCCAGTGCCTCGAACACGTCCATCACCCGCAATAGTTAACGAAAGCGTGAACGATTGTCAAGGCCCGGATAGACCCGGCTCGATGGGGCTCGATATTTACGAGCCGCGCTCGAGCTCCTGCACCAGGAGCGGGAGCGCGTCGCGCCAGTCGGCGACGATCCCGACGTCGGCGACGTGGAAGATCGGCGCGTTCGCGTCGGTGTTGATCGCGAGCACGGTGCCGGCCGCGCGCAGCCCGACGCTGTGGTTGAACTTGCCGCTCGCGCCGACGCTCACGAACAGGCGCGGCGCGATCGACCGGCCGGTGATGCCGACCTGACGTGATCGCGGGAGCCAGCCTTCGTCGGTGACCTTGCGCGTCGCGCCGAGCTCGGCGCCCAGCACCGTGCGCAGTGGCTCGAGCGCGTCGTACTCGTTCGGCGGCACCCCGCGTCCGACACCGATCACGACTGCCGCCTCGCCGAGCACGTCGAGGTCGTCTTCGCGGGTGCGGGCCAGCACGCGTACGCGGCCGCGGCCGCTCATGTCGATGCTCGCGACCTCGGGCACGCGCCCGGCGGCGCGCGGCTTGGGCGCCGTCATCACGCCGGCGCGCACCGTCGCCATCTGGATCGGCGAAGTGGCGCCGATCGCGGCGACGAGCTGGCCGCCGAACGCGGGCTTCCAGGCGACGAGTCGCTGCTCGCCGACCTCGAGCTCGACCGCGTCGCCGGTGAGGCCGGCGCCGAGGCGCGCCGCGACGCGCGACGCGACCTCGCGGCCCCATGCGGTCGAGCCGGCGAGTATCGACCAGGGCGCGGTCTTCGCGGCCCACGCCGAGATCGCGCGTGCGACGTCTTCTTCCACGTTGTCGCCGCGCAGGCACACGATCGCGTCGGCGCCCCACGACGCGAGCGTGCGGGCGTCGGGCTCTTCCACCGTGATGGCGACGACGCGACCCGCGACCTCCGCGGCCAGACGCGCGGCCGCGCCGAGCAACTCGCGCGCCATGTGCGCGCGGTCGGGCTCGGCGATCACGGCGACCACCGGCGCGTCGGCGCCGGCGTCGCGTGCGTCGGGAACGGTTCCGAGTGACGCGTTGTCGACGTGCTCGTGCAGCGCGCCGCGCTCGCGCAGCATGCGCGCGGCGGCGACTACTTGCTCGTCGAGCGGGGCATCGGGGCGGTTGGCGCGCACGCGGCTCACGGCCATGACCTTGACCGGCCCGACCCACGTGGGCGATGCATCCTGGCCCCAGGGACCCATACCGAGATCGATCGCCGACACGCGGCGGATGCGTTCCGGCGGCACCGCCGCTCGGCCCGCCGGGTCGACCTTCGCCGGCTCGCACAGCCGTTCGGCGCACGACAACACCACCGGGAGCTCGACCTCGGCCTGCATCCATCCGTCGTCGTGCTCGCACCGAGCGTCCACGACCGTTCCCTCGATCGCGAGATGCCGAACGCCGGTAAGGAACGGGAGGTCGAGGAGCTCGGCCACTTCGGGGCCGACCTGGCCGGTGTCGGCGTCGACGGAGTTGCGGCCGGTGAGCACCAGATCGAACGGGCCCTCGCTCGTCAGCACGGCCGCGAGCGCCTTCGCGGTGGCGAGCGTGTCGGAGCCGGCGAACGCGGCGTCGCTGACGTGCACGCCGCTGATGTCGGCGCCGCGGTCGAGGCCCCACGCGATCGCTTCGCGCAAGGTGCCGTCGGCCGCCGGCGGGCCGAGCGTGAACACGATCACCTGCGAGCCCGGGCGCTCACCCGCGAGCTCCACCGCCTTGCTCACCGCGCGCCGGCAGTACGGGTTCATCTCGGGCTCGATGCCGTCGCGGCGAAGGCGTCCGTCGGGTCCGAGCTCCATCTCCTCGAACTTCGGAATCTGCTTCACCAACACCGCGATGCGCACGGATGCTCCCGAGAGAAAGCTGACTATCGTGTCAGGTTATGACACGTGAAGCCGT
>CAZLEC010000457.1:0-4187 GCA_964558245.1 uncultured Burkholderiales bacterium
GTCGCCGAGATGGTCGATCAGCTGTTCCTCACGCTCTCGCGCGACGCCAGCACCGGCGAGGCGGGCGCGTTGCGCCGGCTCCGGAGCCTGCACCAGGCGATCGTCGACCGCGAGGAACAGGGCGAGACCCTGAGCCGGCTGTTGCCGACCGGCTTGGCCGAGAAGGTCCGGCTCGAGGGTGGGCACATCGGCGAGACCGAAGAGCTCGACGTGACAGTCATCATGTCCGACGTGCGCGGCTACTCCGGCATCGCCGAGACGACCGACCCGAGCGCGCTCGCCCACCTCCTCAACGAGCACCGCGCCGCGATGAACGGCGCGATCCTGGCCGAGGGCGGAACGGTGATGCAGTTCGTGGGCGACGCGGTGATGGCGTGCTTCGGCGCGCCGGTCGCTCAGGCCGATCACGCGGATCGCGCGTTCGCGGCGGCGGTCGCGATGCTCGAAGCGCAAGTGGAGCTCGACGCGCAATGGGCAGCGCGGGGCCTCCCGCCGTTCGGGCTCGGCATCGGCTTGTCGACCGGTCCCGTCGCCGCCGCGCTGCTCGGCTCCGAAGAACGGCTCGAGTACACCTTGGTGGGCGACACGGTGAACCTGGCACAGCGGCTCCAGGACCTCGCCCGGCCGGCGGGTTGTCTCGTGTTCAGCGAGGCGACGCGCGCCGCGCTCGGGTCCGCCCCGGAGTGCGAGGCGCTCGGCGAGCAGGCCGTGAAGGGTCGCCAAGCCGCGGTACGCGCCTACAAGTACCAAGTGGTCGGCCGCGCAGTGACGAACACTCGATGACACGGCACACGAAGACAAGGAGCGGTTCATGACCGACGAGAGCCCGATCCTCGTGACGCGGGGGCTGCGCAAGAACTTCGAATCCGAAGGCGCGCCCGTCCGGGCCCTGCGCGGCGTCGACTTCCAGATGAAGCCCGGCGAGTTCGTCGCGGTCATGGGACCGTCGGGATGCGGCAAGTCCACGCTGCTCAACCTGGTCGCCGGACTCGACACCGCGACCGACGGCGAGATCACGCTCGCCGGTGAGTCGCTCGTCGGCAAGTCGGAGGACGAGCTCGCGATCATGCGCCGCAAGCACATCGGCATCGTGTTCCAGTTCTTCAACCTGCTCGAGAGCATGAGCGTGCTCGAGAACGTCACGCTGCCCGCGGTCATCGCGGGCGCGCCCCGCAAGCGGGCCGAATCGCGTGCGCGCGATCTCCTCGACCTCCTCGGGCTCGCCGACAAGGCGAAGGAAGCACCCGGTGTGCTCTCGGGCGGGCAACGGCAGCGACTCGCGATCGCACGCGCGCTGGCCAACGAGCCCACGCTGCTCCTGGCCGACGAGCCGACCGGCGCCCTCGACTCCGAAGGTGGCCACGAGGTGCTCGAATTGTTCCGCCGCCTGCACGCCGGCGGTCAGACGATCCTGCTCGTCACCCACGACGACGACGTTGCCGAAGCGGGCGACCGCATCGTCCGGATGCGCGACGGCCGCGTCGTGAGCGACGACGACGCGACCGTCCCGGCCGGATCGACCGCCTGACCTCGGGACCACCGGACCCACGAGGAATCGAGACCGTGGCCACCACCAAGATCGCCTCTGCGGAAGCCGTACAACCGCTCGAGATCACGAGCTTGCACGGCGCGCCTCGCGAGCGGCACCGCCGTTCGCGGCGCGCGACGGAGGTCGGCGCGCTCGGCGTGGTTGCGTCAGGGGTCGCGATCGCGGGCGCGGCGCTGGCGTCCGGCGTGGCGATCGGTCCCGGACGTGTTCTCGTGTGCGTGCTCGTGATCGCGTGGAGCGCGGCCGCGGTCTTCGTCGCGACGCAGCGGCCCCACGAGCTCTTGAGCTGGCTGATGGCCGCGGGCGCCGCCGTGGGCGCCGCCGCCGTCGTCTCGGCTGCGGAGGCGGGCCGGGCGCACGCAACCACCGGAGGCTCCTACAAGATCGAAGCCGCGCTGCTCGCGGTCTCGGTCGCGTTGCTCCCGGCCGTCGGGCTGCACATCGCCCTTGGTCTCCCGCGCGGGACCTTGGAGCACCGGGCGCGTCGCATCATCACGGGCGCCGGCTACGTCGCGGCGATCGCCCTCGCCGCCTCGGTCTACGCCGATCGCCCCGATGTGCCGCTCGCAACACTCGGCATCGCCGCCGGTGTCGCCGCGGTGATCGGCTTGGTGGGTTACGTGCGCCGATGTCGCGGTGCGAAGACCGAGCAAGAACGCGCGCGGTTGCAGTGGGTCGCGTGGGGCGCAGTCGTCGCCGCCGCCATCGCGGCCGGCGCGGCCGCGCTCGACACGCTGGTCTCGTGGCCGCACGCCATCGCCGCGGTCGGCGCCGGCTGCACGCTGCTCGTTCCCTTCTCCTTGGCGGTCGGCGCATCCGACCAGCTCGCCATCCGCATCGACCGTCTGCTCGTCCACACCATCACGCTCTCCGGTCTCGTCGGGTTGGTCGGCGCGTCGTACGTCGTGATCGTGCTGGGCCTGGGGCACGCACCGTCGGGCAGCGAGAAGACGTTGCTCGGGCTCTCGATGCTCGCGGCCGCCGTCGCCGCGCTGTTGTGGGTTCCCGCTCGCGAGCGACTCACCGACCTCGCGACCCGGCGCGTCTACGGCGAAGGCCACGCTCCCGACGAAGTGCTGCGGACCTTCGGCAGCCGGCTCACACGAGCGCTGCCGCTCGACGAGTTGCTGCTCCAGCTCGCGGAATCGCTGAAGGCGACGATGAACCTCGAGGTCGCCGAGGTGTGGACCCGGGCGGCCGACGGCATCGAGCGCGCGGTGTCGGTGCCCGATCGGGGCCCGGCCGCGATCGCGCTCGGGCCCGAGGAAGAGACCGTGGTCGCGCACGCCGGCGTGTCCGGTCCGGCGTGGGCGCAGGTGTGGTTGCCGGCGATCCTGACCGGGCTCGAGGAGCCGGTGCTCCGCACGGCGCCGGTCACGAATTCGGGCGAGCTGTTGGGGCTCATCGTCGTACGGCGCGCGCAGGGCGCGCTGCCGTTCAACGAAGCCGACGATCTCGCGCTCACCGAGCTCGCTCGCCAGGTGGGCCTCGCGCTCCACAACGTGAAGCTCGACTCCGCGCTGCAAGAGTCACTCGACGCGGTGCGCCGGCAAGCCGACGAGTTGCGCCGATCGCGCGCCCGCATCGTCGAGGCCACCGACACCGAGCGCCGGCGCATCGAACGCGACCTGCACGACGGCGCGCAGCAGCACCTCGTGGCGCTCGCCGTCGGCGTACGGCTGGCACGCCAGATCGCCGACTCCGATCCCGAGCAGGCCAAGACGATGCTCGACCAGATCGGGCTCGATCTCCAAGAGGCCGTGCAAGAGCTGCGCAACCTCGCGCACGGGATCTACCCGCCGCTGCTCATGGACCGCGGGCTCCCCGACGCGCTGCGAGCGGCCGCCGGACGCGCCGCGCTGTTGACGACGGTCGAGGCCGAAGACAACGGGCGCTATCCCCAACAGGTGGAGGCCGCGGTGTACTTCTGCTGCCTCGAGGCGCTGCAGAACGCGGGCAAGCACGCAGGAGAAGGCGCCGAAGCGATCGTGACGTTGCGCGAGATGGAAGGCGCGTTGGTGTTCGAGGTCACCGACACCGGTGCCGGCTTCGCGCTCGAGAGCGGCGCACACCACGGCCACGGCTTCGTGAACATGAGCGACCGCGTGGGCGCCTTCGGCGGCAGCGTCACCGTCGACTCCGCGCCCGGCAAGGGCACGCGCATCGGCGGCCGTATCCCCCTCGCCGACGCGTAATACCCCTCCCACCGAGCGAACCGGCGTTTGGGGTCAGGCGGAGCGGTTCTTCCAGAGGTCGAGCACCACTGCGGGGCCGAACTCCTCCTTGTTGACGTAACCGGCCGCGCCGCACGTGTCGGCACCGCGCGGGAGATCGGCGGCCTGATACGTCGAGAGCAGGAGCACCGTCGCGTCGGGATGGGCCTCCGTGATCCGGCGCGTCGCCTCGATCCCGTTGATGCCGGGCAGGTTGATGTCCATCAACACGAGGCCGGGCGTGAGGCGCTCGAACAGGTCGACCGCTTCCTCGCCCGACTCCGCTTCGCCGACGACGTCGAAGCCCGGCGTCGCGGCCATCACCATGCGGGCCGCCCGGCGGAAGGGCGCCTGATCGTCGACGATCATCACTCCTACGGCCACGCCGGGGTCGGGGCTCACGAACTCATTCTCCGCCAACTCAC
>CAZLEC010000458.1:0-4163 GCA_964558245.1 uncultured Burkholderiales bacterium
GTGGAGATGCCGCCGATCCAGTACGCCCGCAGTGGCGATCTTTACATCGCGTACAGGTCGTTCGGCGAAGGGGACGACGTGCTCTTCACCTCGGCCGCGACCATCACCATGGACCAGATATGGGGTCCGATGATCCAGGAGATCGCTCAGCACGCACGGGTGACGTGGTACGACAAGCGCGGGATCGGCGCTTCCGACGGTGCGGCCAACTTCACGTTCGAAGAGCGGATGGACGACATCCGTGCCGTGATGGACGCGGACGGCATCGAGAGCGCCCACCTGTCGGGCGCGTCCGAAGGCGGGCCGATGAGCATCCTGTTCGCATCGACCTATCCCGAACGGGTCAAGTCGCTGACGCTGTACGGAACGTACCCGTCGTGTATGCGCCGGCCGGGCTACCCGCACGGCTTCGACATGACCGTGAGTGACTGGAGCCGATTCGTCGACCGCATCGTGGCCGCGCAGGCGGGCGACCGCGAGGCCGCGCAATGGTTCTGGGAGATGTGGTCGCCGACGCTCGCCGCCGACCCCGCCTTCATCGAACTTGCGCTGTCCGCGCGCACAGCGACGAGTCCCAGTGCGGCCCGGCTCATTTGGGAGAGCATGTACGAAGTGGATGTTCGCTCCCTCTTGTCGGCACTGCGGGTCCCGACCACGATCGTTCACCGCACCGGCGATCGTGTGGCCCCGATCGAGGGAGCCCGTTACCTGGCCGAGCACATCTCGGGTTCCAAGTTGATCGAACTCGTCAGCGACGACCACTTCTCACTCGAACCCGTTGCGGAGTGGGTCGAGGCCATCGTCGACAACGTGAGGAACGCGACCTCGCGAGCGGCGGCGAATATCGACCGTCGGCTCGCGACGGTGTTGTTCAGTGACATCGTCGACTCGACGCCGGCCGCGTCGAAGGCCGGGGATCGCGCGTGGACGGAACTTCTCGACCGTCACGATGCGGTCGCACGGACGATCATCGCCGACCACCGCGGCCACCTCGTGAAGACGACCGGCGATGGCCTCCTCGCGACATTCGACGGCCCGAGTCGCGCGGTGGCGTGCGCGGCCGCGCTGCACGGGGCGATGCGCGAGCTCGACCTTCCGATCCGCGCCGGTCTCCATGCCGGAGAGATCGAGATCCGTCGCGACGACATCGCCGGAATCGCGGTGCACATCGCCGCCCGAATCGCCGGTCTCGCCGGCGCACACCAGACAATGGTTTCGAGCACCGTCAAGGACCTCGTCGTCGGGTCCGGATTCACTTTCAACGACCAAGGCGCACAGCACCTCAAAGGCGTCGACGAGCGATGGCACTGCTACACGCTCGAGTCGAACCCCACGCCTGCGTGACAGCCCGCGAACCGCAGCGACTGGCTTGGTATGTCCGCTCGGCTCGACGCAGCCCCCCGGGCGTTTCGGCGGGCCACGACTGCCCCAGAACGTGCATCCCATAACCACGTCGCCTGCGTATCCCATACCGCCGGCTCGGTGGCGTTCCGATCAGCAGCCCTGTCCCGTCTCGCGCACGGTCAATCGGTGACCAAGAGAGGGCGAAAGTCCCTACCGTCGGCTTCCCTCACGTTCGATACTCGGAATTGCACACACAACGACGCGCTCCTGCTTCCGAGTACCGGGTGGTCAGGCCCCCACCTCCCGCCCCGCACCTCGGCCGCCGGAGCAAACGCCCGAACCGGCCCCGACATCAGGTCGGGGCCTCTTCGCGCGGCCGACCCGCAAGGATCCACGAGCACCAACAACTCCGGGCGCCCCAGAACAATCCCCGAACAATGCTCCACGGCTAGCTAGCCAGCCCAGTTCGGAACCGAGGCGTTCGCGCGTATTGCCGTGCGGCGCTTCGTCGGATACCGACGCGGGCGCCGTCCAGCGCGCTGAGATGGACGAAGAATCCGGTGCGGCAGGTGGCTGTGGTTGCCGAGTCAGGGCAGACCGATGCCGAGCTCCCTCGGCGTTCATTACCGGCTCGGCGTGGCCTGTCGCGCAAGCTGGAGCCAGATCTCTGTGCTCCAGGTGATGGTCGTGCTCGACAAGCTGGGTGCCGAACACAGCTCGCCGTGGACTACGACGCGGTCCGGCCGCGTGAACTGGCGATGCGACCCGCGTCCGCTGGGCAGAACCCCCGTCGAGCGGTCCCCTGAGAGATGACCAAAGCCCCTAGGACCGCGGGTTGGGCAGTCCGATGCTGGAGGGGTACAAGCTGCTCAGGAGGTGGTCTCATGGCCGAGTCGACGGAAGGCATGATCCTGCTGGATGTGACCGCGGGGAGCGGCGAGTTCGACCGTGACATGTTGGAACGCTTCGGGCATGTCGTGAAGGTGTGTCACGGTCCCGAGCACGCGACGTTGTGTCCGTTACTCGCCGGGAAGGGCTGTGAGGAGTTCACGCAGACGCATGGTGTGATCTTCGAGTTTGATCTGGACCGGCCGCAGCACCGAGCGATCTTGCGACGTTACCGAGAGCTTGCTCGGGCTGATGTTCCGATCCGGGTCTTTACCAGCGGTGAACAAGCAACGCGCTACGCCGAAGAACTGCGGGGCATCGAGGTGGTCGCGCATGACTCGACGGTGGCTGATCTTGACGGCTTCGCGGCTGAGGTGGAAGCGGCGGACCGGGCATGAGCCACCGCGTGGCTGCCTCCGCGGCGCGAACGGCGCATAGCAAGGGCGGCAGTTGGTCGAGGCGGAGTGCCAGTCCCGGCAGCTCGGTTCGGATGACCGCAGACCCTCAGGCCGGGTACGCGCAGCGCATCGCCATGGTCCTCAACGCTGGGGTCCTTCAGGACGCGGTCGTGCTCGGCCTTGAAGACCAGGGACAGTTCAAGGTCGATGTCTTTGACGTGCTCGACGCCTTGGACGGCGCGCGCTTGAAGCTCGTCGATGATGAACGAGGCGAGGCTTCACAGGCGAGCGCGGCACTCATTCGGGCACGGCATCGCAAACAGCGTTTGCGTGCTGGTCGGCCCGGCAGCTCTTCATAGGACACAAGGGCCCAGCGGCGGTATCGACGCCTCGGTTTGTCCGAAATATGGGTCGAGCGGCGCCACTCGAAGGCGGCGATCGAATCACAGGCGCCGTCAGCGCGCGACGCCCGAGCCGTGCTGAACGCGGAGACAACCGCTATCCCCAAACGCGCGACCCAGAACACTGGCGTCAGGGTGTCCCAGTTCGGGACTGCGGCGGAATTGCGGGGGGATGAATCCTCGAGCTTCATCCTGCGCTTGGACGTTCCGGCTTCAGGGTGGTGTCGCCTTCGTGCTTCAAACCACGAGTCCACGCTTCTTTGGGACCTTCGGCTCTACGCGTGTTTCGGCCGCGACGCCGATATGCGAAGGAAGGAGGTCGCCATGGGTCTCATTCGCAAGCTCACATACGTCGGCACCTGCGGAGTGATCGATATCCGCTCAGACGTGCAGCGCATCGCTTGGTACTCGAAGAAGCTGATGAAAGAACACGCGAAGGCCGACGCGTAGGTGGGCGTGACGCCCCGAGGTAGACAATCCCTTGCGTGATATGGCGCCGCCGTTCTCGGCGAGCGCGGATCGGCGTCACAAAGCGGTCGGCCGACGTGCGTCGTCCCGACCCGGGTGCCCCAGAACGCCGCCTGAATAACGTCCCATTTCGCGCGCCCCGGAAGAACGCGGCCGGGTATCACCGCCGGGTCGGCGGCGGTCGCGATCATCCTCTTCCGGCACCTCGGGGGCGCGGTTGACGGCTGCACCCGTACGTTCTGGGACGCGTGTTCTGGGAAACGCCTGCGATCGGCGAGCGACCCCGAGCCGTCGTTCCGGGGCACTTCAGGTCGGAGCGATACCGGATGGGTCTCGAGCCCGTCCAAGCCCGGGTCCGAAACGCTCGGAAACGGCACTTTCCGAGTCGTCAGCGGCGCGGTCGCAGCAGTTAGGGGCGTTGCCCCAGGGCGAGGGAGCCATGCTCGAGCCACAGGGCGGCATCTTCGGGAAGGCGCTCGGCGGCGAGTTGCTCGTGTCGACGAAGTTGCGCCTCACTGAGCTGCGCGCGCCACCTCCCGTTCGTCCCCTGGTTGAAGAATGCGGTCGCGCCTTCGGGAAAGGCGAGGTTCAGGTTCTCCGATGCTTCATGTTGTGACTTCATCGCCTCGAACCTGCACCGCTCTACGACCTCGCTCCAGAGCGC
>CAZLEC010000459.1:0-4161 GCA_964558245.1 uncultured Burkholderiales bacterium
GCTCGGCGATCCCGACCTCGATCGGGTTGTGAGCCGCGACGCGCTCGGCGAGCTCGAGGCCGGGCTCAGCTCGACCCGTCACTACGGCGAGCACGGCGAAGCGCGCGAGGAATCGGTTTCGGTGTTCATCGAGTCGTTCGTCGTGCCGCCGCGCATGATCATCTTCGGCGCGGTCGACTTCACCGCGGCGCTGGCGAAGGTGGCCAAGCTGCTCGGATTCCGCGTCACGGTGTGCGACGCCCGCGCCGTGTTCGCGACCGTGCTGCGGTTCCCGATGGCCGACGAGGTCGTGAACAGCTGGCCCGACCGGTACCTCGGGGAGATCGGTGCCGAACTGACGCCGCGCGACGTCGTGTGCGTGCTGACCCACGACCACAAGTTCGACGTGCCCGCGATCGCGGCCGCGGTGCAGACCGACGTGGGATACATCGGCGCCATGGGCTCGCGCCGCACCAACGAGGGTCGGGTCGCGCGGCTGCGCGAAGCCGGCCTGGGCGACGCCGAGATCGCTCGGGTCATGTCGCCCATCGGGCTCGACATCGGCGCCCGAACGCCCGAGGAGACGGCCATCTCGATCTGCGCCGAGGTGATCGCGACCCGCACCGGCCGCCGAGCCGCCTCGCTGCGCGACACTGCCGGTCCGATTCACTGAGCCGGGCGTCGGCCCGGTGGCGAGGAGCAGGTGATGGATCTCGGGATCTCCGGACGGCGCGCGGCGGTCGCGGCGGCGTCGAAGGGCCTCGGCTTCGGCGTCGCGCAGGCACTCGTCGCCGAAGGCGTGCGCGTCGCCGTGTGCGGCCGCAACGCCGAGACCATCGAAGCCGCCGCGGCGCGGCTCGGCTCGGACGCCGTCCCGGTCGTCGCCGACCTGTCGTCTCCCGACGGCGCGACCGGATTCGTCTCCGACGCCCGCGACGCGCTCGGCGGGATCGACATCGTCGTCGCGAACGCGGGCGGACCGCCGCCCGGCAACTTCGCGAGTGTCACCGTCGACCAGTACCTGACCGCGTTCGAGCTCAACTGCCGGTCGACGATCGCCATGTGTTACGAGGCGGTTCCCGCGATGCGAGCACAGGGTTGGGGGCGCGTCGTCGCGATCACCTCGATCGCCGTGCGCCAACCCATTCCGACGCTCATCCTCTCCAACACTGCACGCGCCGGCGTGACCGGATTCCTGAAGACGCTCGCGCGGGAGGTCGCCGCCGACGGGGTCACGGTGAATTCGCTCCTCCCGGGCCTCCACGCGACCGAGCGCATCGCGGCGTTGCACGCCGGCGGCGGCGATCCGACCGCGGGCATCCCGGCGGGCGCGATCGGTGATCCCGCCGACTTCGGCCGGGTCGCCGCGTTCCTCTGCTCCGAGTCCGCCCGGTACATCACCGGCACTGCCCTCGCGGTCGACGGCGGCGCCGACGCCGCGCTCATCTGAGGATCCGAACATGTTCCGACACGTCGTGTTGCTGCGCTGGAAGCCCGAGGCCACGTCCGCCGAGCGATACGCGGTGCAAACCAGCCTCGCCGACCTGCCCGCCCGCAACCCCGAGATCCGCAACTACGAAATCGGTGCCTACGCGCAGATCAACGCCGGCAACTTCGATCTCGTGGTCGTGGCCGACTTCGACGACGTCGACGGCTACCTCGTCTACCGCGACCATCCGGTGCACCAAGCGGTGATCCGCGAGCGGATCCAGCCGATTCTCGCCGATCGCGCAGCCGTGCAGCACCACCGATGACCGCAAGCCCGCGATGAGAGGTTGACACCATGAGCGTGTGGCTGGAGCAGGCCCGGGCGTACCCGAGTGGTGTCGTCGCGACGCCGCATTACCTCGCGACGAGCGCCGGGCTCGCGATGCTGGCGAGCGGGGGGAACGCGGTCGACGCCGCGCTCGCGGCGAATCTCGTGCTGGGCGTCGTCACTCCGTACATGTGCGGGGTCGGCGGCGATCTGCTCGCGACCGTCTGGGACGGCGACGTGCAGTCGTACCGAGGCGTCGGCTGTTCGCCCTCGGGCGCAACGCTCGACGCGGTACGCGATGATTCCGGCTCGGAGACGATGCCGACGTTCGGCCCGCACCCGTGCACGGTGCCCGGCGCGGTCGACGGCTGGTTCACCCTGCTCGAGCGGTGGGGGACCAGATCGTTCGGCGAGGTGAGCACGGTCGCCCGGCGCTACGCGAGCGAGGGGTTCCCGCTCACGCGTCGGGGCGCGTGGTTCTTCGCCCGCAACGCGACCGCGTTCGAGCACTTCGGCCTCTACGACTTCACGAATGCGTACGGCGGTCTCACGTCCGGGTCGTGGGTCCGCCAGCCCGCGCTCGCGCGCACGCTCGAGGTGCTCGCCCAAGACGGGCCCGACGCGTACTACCGCGGGCCGATCGGGGCCGCGATCGCGCAGCGCCTGCAACAGGCCGGTGGTTTCCTCACCGCGGCCGACATCGCCGCGCACGAGGGTGCGTGGGTCGAGCCCTTGCGGGCCACGGTGCGCTCGACCGAGATCCTCGAGCTGCCTCCGCCCACCCAAGGAGTTGCCGCGCTCGAAGCGTTGCGTATCGCACACGGCCTCGACCTCGGATCCGACGGACCCGACCGCGAGCACCTGTTGATCGAAGCGATGAAGCTCGCGCTCGCCGACCGCGACGCGTACGTCGGCGATCCCGCCGCCATGACGGTGGACTGCGAGGCGCTGCTCGCCGACGAGTGGATCGACGATCGGAGAGCGCGCATCGATCCCGCACGTGCGCAGCGGTTCGGGCCCCGCCTCACGCCCAACGGCGGCACCATCTACATGAACACCGCCGATCGCGACGGCCTGCTCGTCAGCCTCATCCAGTCGAACTTCTTCGGCGCGGGCTGCGGACTTCGCGTCGACGAGTGGGGGATCAACCTCCACAACCGCGGTTCGGCGTTCAACTTCGACGCCGGCCACCCGAACGCGTTCGGCCCGTCGAAGATGCCGCTCCACACCCTGATCCCCGGGCTCGCGCTGCGGGACGGTCGCCCGTGGCTCGTCTTCGGCAGCGAAGGCGGTCACGGTCAGGCGCAGACGCATCTGCAACTCCTCACCCGCATGCTGGTCGACGGTGACGACCCGCAGGCGGCGATCACCGCACCGCGTTTCACGATCGATCCGGAGTCGGGGAGGGTCGCGATCGAAGATCACTTCGATCCGGCTTGGATCGAAGACCTGCGCGGCCGCGGTCACGAGATCGACGTCGTGCCCGCGCATCGCCACGGCCCCGGCATCGCCCACGTGATCGAGTGCATGGGCAGCGGTTACCGCGCCGGCTCCGATCCCCGCGCCGAGGGTGGCGTCGCCGGACTGTGACCGGGCCTCCGGGTCTGCGCCCGGGCGGTCTAACTAGCCTGGCGGCGTGCCCTCCCCGCAACGACGAATCGTCACCGTTCCCAACGTGATCTCCGTCGTGCGCCTGGCCTGTGTACCACTGTTCCTGTGGTTGTTGTGGGGGGCCGACCACGAGCTCGCGGCCGGCCTGCTCGCCGCCGGGCTCGGCGCCACCGACTGGGTCGACGGCTACATCGCGAGGCACTTCGACCAGGGCAGCGAGCTGGGCAAGATCCTCGACCCGACGGCCGACCGGGTCCTCCTGGTCGCGGCGGCGGTCGCGGTGCTGACACAAGGGCTCCCGATCGCGGTCGACGCCGTGGTGTGGATCATGCTGGTGCGCGAGGTGCTGATCGCGGCCGCGACGATCGGTCTGGCCCTCGCCGGCGCCCGGCGCATCGACGTTGTATGGGCGGGCAAAGCGGGCACACTCGCACTCATGTTCTCGCTGCCGATGTTTCTCGGTGCGGACGCGACGGGAGCGTCGTGGCACGCGTTCTTCGTCGTGTGCGCGTGGGGATTCGCGATCGGCGGCATCGGGCTCGGCTACTACGCCGCGGCCAGGTACGTACCCGTCGCTCGGGCCGCGCTACGCGAAGGCCGAGCGACACGAGTGGTAGCGGAGGTTCGACCATGAAAGCGGTGATCCTGGCGGGCGGCGAAGGCGCGCGGCTGCGCCCGCTGACGAGCAACCAACCGAAGCCGATGATGCCGATCGCGAACGTGCCGATGATGGAGCACATCGTGAAGCTCCTCGCGCGCCACGGCTTCGACGACATCGTCGTCACCGTCGCTTTCATGGCCAACCACATCCGCAC
>CAZLEC010000460.1:0-4160 GCA_964558245.1 uncultured Burkholderiales bacterium
CGACCAACCCGAGGGAGTCGCTGCGGAGCAGCACCGCGGCGCCCACTGCCGCGCCCACGCCGAGCGCGGCGTATCGCGTCTCCCGAACGACGCCGTCGAGGCCGAGCACACCCAGCGCGATCGTCAACGCGATGCCCGGCTCGGAGAAGTCGGTGAGCGCGTACGCCAACAGCGGCGAGCCGACGGTCACGAGCACGGTGGTGACGATCGTCAAGCGGCGCGACACGCCGCGCCGCCGCAGCGTCTCGAACACGGCGATGCCGGTGCCGCCGACGAACACGGCATCGACGAGATTCATCGATCGCATCGGATCCGCACCCACCGCGCGCGCGGCCAGATGCAACGGGGCCATCACGACCGACGTCCCGATGCCGTAGTTGGAATACGGGGTGTTGAGGCCGAACTCGTCGGGCTGTTGACTCACGAGCGGGTCGCCGTGATCGGCGATCCCGACGGCCACGCGCTCCATGACCGAGCCGTCGTAGGAGTTGGCCTGCCGGTACGCGAACGGCGCCGCGAACAGGAACACCGCGACGCCGATCAGGAGCCCGCCGTAGCGGTACAGGCCGAAGCCGCCGCGACGCACGGTTCGCCGCTCGACCGCCATGCACCGAGGGTACTCAGCCATCGTTCGTTACCCTGCGGCATGTCCTCCGTTCCGCCCGTAGGTGATCCCGATGCCTGGGAGCGCAACGCGCAGTGGTGGCAGGAAGGCTTCACCGGTGGCGCGGATCCCGAGTACGAAGAGCAGATCCTGCCGCTCGCTGCGGAATGTCTTGCGGGCGCGCGGCGCGTCGTGGATGTCGGGACCGGCGAAGGTCAGGTCGCGCGGCTCGCGGTCCGGCTCGGCGCCGAGGTGGTCGCGGGCGTCGACCCGACGCGCGCGCAGCTCCGGGCCGCGGCCGAGCGCGCGGGCGGTCCGTTGTATCTGCGCGCGTCGGCGGAGCACCTCCCGTTTGCCGACGCGAGCTTCGACGCCGCGGTCGCGTGCTTGGTGTTCGAGCACCTTCCCGACCACGTGCCCCCGATCTCGGAGATCGCGCGCGTCCTCGCGCCGGGCGGGAAGTTCGTGTTCCTCCTGAACCATCCGCTGCTGCAGGCCCCCAACAGCGGTTGGGTGATCGATCACGTGCTCGAGGAGGAGTACTGGCGCGTCGGTCCGTATCTCCCGGTCGACGTCACGATGGAAGAGCTCGCACCCGGGGTGGTGCTCCCGTTCGTGCACCGGCCGTTGTCGCAGTACGTGAATGCGATGGCTCGCAACGGCCTGCTGATCGAGCGCATGGAAGAGCCCGCGCCACCCGAAGGCTTCCTCGCCAAGGCCGACGAGTACCGCGCCGCGGCCACGATCCCGCGCCTGTTGCTCCTGCTCGCCCGCAAAACCCCCGACCCCCAACCCCAACCGGCGTGAGCAGGCGGGGCGGTCTCACAGACCGCTCACTCACGCCGGTTCGGACTTGGGTTAGGTGATGTCGAGCATCCGTTGGAGGGCGACGCGGGCCCACTCGGCGTCGTCGGGGTCGACGATGATCTGATTCACGATCCGGCCGTCGACGAGGGCTTCGAGCGTCCACGCGAGGTGCGGGGCGTCGATGCGGAACATCGTGGAGCACGGGCAGATCAGCGGGTCGAGCGAGAACACGGTCTTGTCGGCGTGCTCGCGGGCGAGGCGCTGCACCATGTGGATCTCGGTCGCGATCGCGATCACCGAGCCGGCGGGCGCCGACGCGACCCACTCCTGGATGCGCTCGGTGGACCCGACCCGGTCGGCGATCTCCACCACGTCGTGCGAGCACTCCGGGTGCACGAGCACCTGCACGGTGGGGTGCTCGGCGCGGGCCGCGGCCACGTGTTCGGGGCGGAAACGCTGGTGCACCGAGCAGTGGCCCTTCCACAACAAGAGTGTGGAGTCCTTGACCTCGCGCTCCTCGAGCCCGCCGCAATCCTGGTGCGGGTTCCACACGCGCATGTCGGCGGCGCCGAAGCCCATGTCGAAGCCGGTGTTGCGGCCGAGGTGCTGATCGGGGAAGAACAGCACTTTGTCGCCGCGCTCGAGCGCCCACGTGAGCACCGCGCGAGCGTTCGACGACGTGCACACCGCGCCGCCGTGACGGCCCACGAACGCTTTGAGCGCAGCCGACGAGTTCATATACGTGATCGGGACGACCCGGTCGATGGCGGTGATCGCGCCGATCTCGGCCCAGGCGTCTTCCACCTGGTCGATGTCGGCCATGTCGGCCATCGAGCAGCCGGCGTTGAGGTCGGGAAGGATCACCCGTTGGTGGTCGCCGGTGAGCACGTCGGCCGACTCGGCCATGAAGTGCACGCCGCAGAAGACGATATCGGTCGCCTGGTGGTTGTCAGCCGCGAATCGGGCGAGCTTGAACGAATCGCCCACGGCGTCGGCCCAGCGGATCACTTCGTCTCGTTGGTAGTGATGGCCGAGGACGACGAGACGGTCGCCGAGCGCACGTTTGGCGTTCGCGATCCTCGAGACGAGCTCGGGTTCGGTCGCGAGGGTGTAGTCGTCCGGCAGCGGAGCCTGGAGACGCAGCATTTGTTGCCTCCCCGTTGAGGGGTAGGGGCTGCTCGTTGGCCGGCGGGTGACAGCCCGGTCGCCACACCGCGGGGTTGTCGGCCGCGGAGCTCGAATTCTGCGCCGGATACCGGGCCGGCGTGCCCCCACCGTAACACGCCACCGCCCCGTGTCACGCCCCGCGTTCCCCGCCCCGGCCGGGTCGTGGGTGTCCGCTCCCGAGCCGGGGGTTCATCCCCACCCGAATCGCGCCGACGAGATGCCCGTGGCACGAAAGCCGATACCGGCCGAAGCATGGGTGCTGTCGGGTGCGACCGGCGTCGCGGTGGTCGCGCTGTCGGTGGTGCGCCTCGTGTCAGGAGGCGCGAGCCAGTTCTTCGCCACCGGTGACCCGCGGCTGTTCCTGTTGACGACGCGTGACCTGTTCGGGACGGGTCACGGCTTCGCGGCACTCGGTTTCGCCGCCGAGATCCCGTATCGATACGGCCGGATGGGGCTCCCGCTGCTCGCCTGGTTGCTCGCGGCCGGGCGGCCGGCGCTCGTGGCCTGGACCCTGATCGGCATCAACCTCGTCGCGCTCACTGCGATCCCGGGTTTGGCCGCGGTGCTCCTCGACGACCACGATGCGCCGCCGCGCGCAGCCGCGTGGATCCTGGTGCTGCCCGCATTCGTCGTGCTCTTCGGGAACGTCTTCTCGGATCCGCTCGTCATCGCGCTGCTCCTGGTCGCGTACCTGCTCGAACGCCGGTCGCGTCGCGGTTCTGCGCTCGCGCTTCTCGCGTTCGCGGTGCTGGTGAAGGAGATCGCGGTGCTGGCCCTGATACCGCTGCTGTACCGCGCCGCGCGGGAGCGGACGGCGCGCGATGCCGGCGCGGTCGCGATTACGCTCGTGCCGTACGCCCTGTGGTGTTCGTGGCTGCGGTGGCGGGTCGGCGCGTTCCCGTTCCTCGCCGACACGGAGGCCCGACGCGGCGCGCTCGGGCTTCCGTTCGCGGCATTCATGCACACGTTGGCGCACCGCACGGGCGACGACACGGTGCTGCTGGCGATCGTGGTCGTGACGATCGCACTCGGCGCGACCGGCGCGTGGCTCGCAAGAGGGACCCTGATCGGGGGACTCGCGGCGGTGTACACCTTGGTGAGCGTGTGCATCGGGAGCGAGGGCCTGCGCTTGTTCGGAGAGGGGCTGCGGGTCTTGTTGATCCCGCAGGTGTTCGGGATGCTCGCGATCGCGGTCGGCGTTCACGCCCGCAAGGTCGCCGGCGAGGATCCGGTGCACCCGGCGCTTCCGGAGCACCGGGAACCCGCTCCGGTCTGACCGGGAGCGACCCGCCTCGGCCGCCGTACCCGCGACAATGGGAGCCATGGTCGCTCGCCCGGAAACCGGGAGCATCCCCGACGCTCCCGGCTCCTATCAGTTCCTCGACGCCGAGGGCCGGGTCATCTACGTGGGCAAGGCCAAGAGCCTGCGGAGCCGCCTCTCCAACTACTTCGCACCGCCCGCGACCTTGCCCGAGCGCACCTACCAGATGGTGCAGACGGCCGACCACGTGGAGTGGATCGTCGCCAAGAACGAGGTCGAGGCGTTCTTCCTCGAGTTCAACCTGATCAAGCGGCACAAGCC
>CAZLEC010000461.1:0-4159 GCA_964558245.1 uncultured Burkholderiales bacterium
TCGGCGGTAACACGGTGCCGAGCGCGATCGGGCTCTCGGGGATTGCGTGCACACGCATCGAGAACGCGTGCCCGTCGGGTTCGGACGCGTTCCGGGTCGGCGCGATGGCCGTCGCGAGTGGGGTGCACGACGCCGTGCTCGTGATCGGCGTCGAGAAGATGCGCGACAAGTCCGCGGACGAAGGGCTGCTCTCGCGCGCCGCGGCCGGCCATCCGATCTTCACCCGCGGCGAAACGGCGCCCGTGTTGTTCGCCCCGTTCGCGACGCGCCACATGCACGAGTTCGGCACGACCCGCGAGATGCTCGCCTCGGTCGCCGTCAAGAACCACTACAACGGTGCCCGCGATCCTTACGCGCACTTCCAGAGCGAGATCACGGTCGAAGACGTGCTGAAGTCGGCGCCGGTGTGCCATCCGCTGCACCTGCTCGACTGCTGCCCGCAAACCGACGGCGCCGCGGCCGTGCTGCTCGTGTCGGCCGAGCGCGCGCAGGAGTTCACCGACAACCCCGTGTTCGTCGCGGGTTTCGGCGTGGCGACCGATCACCCGTACCTGCACGAGAAGGACTCGTTCGTGGAGATCAAGGCGACTCGCCTCGCGGCGCAGCGGGCGTACGCGATGGCCGGGGTCGGGCCCGAGCAGATCGACTGCGCCGAGGTGCACGACTGCTTCACCATTACCGAGATCCTCGACATCGAAGACCTCGGCTTCTTCGACAAGGGCGACGGTGGGCGCGCGAGCCTCGAGGGCGAGACCGCGCTCACAGGGCGCATTCCGGTCAACACGTCGGGCGGCCTGCTCGCAAAGGGTCATCCGATCGGCGCGACCGGTGTGGCACAGATCACCGAGTGCTGGTGGCAGCTGCGCGGCGAGGCCAACGATCGCCAGGTACCGACCCGCAACGGTTTCGCCCTCCAACACAATGCCGGCGGTCGCGGATCGGGCGTCTCGGTGGTCAACATCCTCACGAACCGGAAGTAACGCTCGTGACCGAGACGCACTTGCGCGTCGAGCGCGATCCCGATGGTGTCGGGCGCATCGTGCTCGACCGGCCCGAGGCGAAGAACGCGTTGACCATCGCCATGCGCGACGGGATCATCGACGCGATTCGCGAGTTCCGCGCCGATCCGACCGTGCGCACGGTCGTGATCACCGGCGACGGCGACAGCTTCTGCGCGGGGATGGACCTCAGCGCGTCAACCGTGACGCAGGCGGGCAAGCCCGGCTTCGTGCCCCGCCTCACATCGGAGGCGTTGCGGGCCGGCGTCCAGACCTTCATCCGGGAGATCTGGGAGCTCGACAAACCGACGGTCGCGGCGGTCAACGGCGCCGCCGTCGGCCCGGGAGCGCACCTCGCGCTCGCGTGCGACTTCGTGTTCGTGCACCCGCGTTCGCGGTTCATCTGGACCTTCGCCAAGTGGGGTCTCGTCGCCGACGCCGGAGGCGCGTACCTGTTGCCGCGGCTCGTCGGGCTCCCGCGCGCGAAGGCGATGCTCATGCTGGGCGAAGGCGCGCAGGGCGCGGAGGCGGTCGATCTCGGGCTCGCCTACCACTGCAGCGAGTCGCCGGAGACGCTCATGCCCGACGCACTCGCGCTCGCCCGCCGGCTCGCGGCCGGCCCGACCAGATCGCTCGGGCTCACCAAACGGCTGCTGAACGGATCGTTCGAGACCGACCTCCACGACTCCCTCGAGTTGGAAGGCCACTTCCAGACACTCGCTACCGCCTCTCCCGACCTCGTCGAGGGAATGTCGGCCTTTCGCGAGAAGCGCGACGCCCACTTCGACGGCACGTGACTGCGCAGCCGCCGCGGATCCAGCGGGTCGCGGCGTACAACGTGTGCCGCGACGACGCAGCACGCCTGTTGATGTGCCGGCTCAGCGACATCACCGAACGACCGGGCTGGTGGACGCTGCCCGGCGGGGGGATCGACTTCGGCGAACATCCCGAAGCCGGCGCGCTCCGCGAGCTCGAGGAGGAGACCGGCCTCACGGGACGCATCGTGGAGCTGCTCGCCGTCGACTCCCTGCAGCGGGTGATCCGCGACGACCCTCGAGTCGAAGGCGAAGTCGAGTATCACAGTGTCCGGATCGTGTACCGAACCGAGATCACCGGCGGCGAGCTCCGGCACGAGACGAACGAGAGCACGGACCGCGCCGAGTGGTGCACGCGCGAAGATCTCGCCCGGCTTCCCCTCGTCGAGCTCGGTCGGCTCGGCGTGACCTTGGCCTTCGGCGCCGAACATTTCCCCGAGCGAGGAGAAACACCCTGATGCGATTCCCGATCCGCTACGGCAAGCCGTGGAGCTGGCTCCTGACGGTCCTGTTGCTCCCCGCGCGCCTCGCGTACATCAGCATCAACGGTGACACCGTGAAGGTCCGGATGAGTTGGGCGTTCCGGGCCAAGTTCCCGAAGTCGGCGGTGATGGAAGTCGTGAACTTCCGCCCGGTCGTGAGCGTCGGCGTACACGGCTGGCGGGGCCGATGGTTGGTCAACGGTGCCAACCGTCCGATCGCCGTCATCCGCCTGTCGGAGCCCGCGCGTGGGTTCGTGATCGGATTCACGGTGAAGCTCCGGGAGGTGCTCGTGAGCGTCGACGACCGCGACGGGTTGCGGTCCGCGCTCACGCCTTGAATTGCCGCGGCGGAATCCCCGTCGCGAGACTGCGGACAAGCAGGCAAGACGCGTAGGCAACCAGGAGGACGGCGTGGGTCGGTTCGACGGCAAGGTGGCAATCGTCACGGGCGCGGGACGCGGTATCGGCCGCAGCCACGCGCTTCTGCTGGCATCGGAGGGCGCGGCAGTCGTCGTAAACGACCTCGGTGGGAGCAGCGGCGGCGACGGCGCCGACGCGACACCTGCACAAGAGGTCGTCGACGAGATCACCGCCAAGGGCGGGCGCGCGATCGCCAACTACGACAGCGTCTCGTCGTGGGACGGCGCGAAGCGCATGGTCGACCAGGCCGTCAGCGAGCTCGGCGGGCTCGACGTGCTCGTCAACAACGCCGGCATTCTTCGCGACAAGATGAGCTTCAACATGGACGAAGCCGAGTGGGACGCCGTGATCGACGTGCACTTGAAGGGCCACTTCGCGCCGTCGCGTTTCGCCGCGACCTACTGGCGCTCGAAGTCGAAGGAGACCGGCGGACCGGTGAACGCGAAGATCGTCAACACCGCGTCGGAGTCGGGACTCTACGGAAACGCGGGGCAGGTCAACTACGCCGCCGCGAAGGCGGGCATCGCATCGATGACAATCGTCATGGCGCGCGAGCTCGAACGTATCGGGGTGCGGGTCAACGCGATCTGTCCCGTTGCGCGGACACGCCTCACCGAGCAGGTCGCCGGCGACTTCATGAATCCCAAGGAGGGAGAGTTCGA
Source organism: uncultured Burkholderiales bacterium (assembly GCA_964558245.1). Lineage (GTDB taxonomy): Bacteria > Actinomycetota > Acidimicrobiia > IMCC26256 > PALSA-610 > JBBQER01. The sequence continues at coordinate 3,378 of CAZLEC010000461.1, forward strand.
TCGCTTCGCCCCCGAGAACATCTCCGCGGTCGTCGGGTGGCTCGCGTCCGATCTCTCCGACGGGGTGTCCGGGCAGGTCGTGAAAGTCATGGGCGGCCAAGTGCAACTGCTGCGCGGCTGGCGCCCGGTGAGCGACTCCAACGCCGACAGGCCGTGGACGATCGACCTGATCGACGGGATCTCGAGCGAGATGTTCGCGACCGCGCCCCGTGGGGTACCGCCGTTCATGCCGAACGTCGGTGACGCGTAACACTGAAAGGTCACGATGACCCTGACCGTGCCCATCCCGAACACCGACCTCGCGCTCGACGAGATCCGGCTCGGCGAGATCGACCCCTGGATCCGACCGGATCGTGAAGGCATCTTCGCCAAGCTGCGCGCGGAAGCGCCGATCACGTTCCACGCCGAACCGGTACCGCCGCCGGACATCCCGTACCCGCAGGGACCCGGGTTCTGGGCGCTCACGCGCTACGCCGACGTGATGCAGGTGAGCAGGGACCCCGAGACGTTCCACTCGGCGCCCAGCATCAACATCGGCGACATCCCGCCCGAGATCGCCGAATGGCTCGGGTCCATGATCAACATGGACGCGCCGAAGCACACGAAGCTCCGCCTCATCGTGAACCGTGGCTTCACGCCGCGGCAGGTTGCGCGCATCGAGGACAACGTGCGCCAGCAGGCCCGCGAGATCGTCGATCACGTGGTGTCGCTCGGCGGCGAGTGCTACTTCGTGAGCGAGGTCGCAGCCGCGCTCCCCCTGCAGATCATCTGCGACATGCTCG
>CAZLEC010000462.1:0-4142 GCA_964558245.1 uncultured Burkholderiales bacterium
CGTGGAAGTCGATGCCGTCGACCGCGACGAAGCCGCCGAACCGCTTCGTGAGCGCGCGAGCTTCGATGAGCGGATCCACCACGGCCGCCGACGCTAGCCAGCCCCTGCGACAACGAGCCGCGGATTCGGCGGCCGTCGACATCTGCGCCTGGCTGTATGCGGCTACGACCTCCGGCCCTCGATCGCCCGTGCAACGTGATCGGTCGACCGGGCCTGCGGATCTGCGCCTGGCTCTATGCGGCTACGACCGCCGGCCCTCGATCGCCCGTGCAACGGTGATCGGTCGACCGGGCCTGCGGATCTGCGCCTGGTCAGCCCTTGAGGAACCGGCTCCCCGCGACGCTGATGTCGGTCGTGCAGCGCAGGCAGAGCTCCACCTCGAGATGGATCTCGCGATCGACGGCGAACCGGAACGGCGGATCCCCCGGGCGCGGGTCCTCGAGGTCGAGCTCGAACCGCAGCGTGCCGCTCGGCATGACCACCCGGCGGGTCACGATCGCGTGGAACACGCCGTGGAGCGGCGTCGGGTCGTGATAGATGACCCGGTCCCCTACCTCGCAGTCGCTACTCAAGTGGGCCCCCGCTCGCTAGATCCCCTGAGCCCGGCCCTCAGAGAGTGTCGGACGCCGACCGCCCCGAGCTTGAGCGATCCCCATCAAGACCGGTGGGGTATCGCGCCGATCCATCTCCGGAACGGATGCGACGGCCATACGAGGGACCGGGATGAGCAAATTCTCGACAAGACTTCTCGACAGCGACGGAGAGGTCCAGGCATCGCTCGTGGTCGCGCAGCTCGAGCGCCGGCGCCCGCACGCCTTCGCGCACTCGCGGCGCGTCGCGGCACTCGCCGTGCAGGTCGCACAGCTCGCCCGGCTGCCGGAGGCCGAGGTCCGCCAGATCTACTGGGGCTCGCTGGTGCACGACATCGGCGAGCTCGACGTCCCGGAAGCGATCTTCGCGACCCCCGGCCCGCTCGCGACCGTGGAACGCGAGGCGGTGTGGGAGCACACGTCGATCGGCGCCCGCTGGCTGGCGGGGACGCCCGGCCTCTCGTCGCTCGTGCCGTACGCGCGCTGGCACCACGAACGCTTCGACGGCACCGGCTATCCCGACGGCCGCGGCGGGCACGAGGTGCCGCTCACGGTCGCGCTCGTCACGGTCTGCGACTGCTGGGACGCGATGACCGAGCCGCGCCCCTACCGGACCACCTGCTCACCCGAGGACGCGGCCCGCGAGATGCAGCGGAGCGCGGGCCGGCAGTGGAGCCGGGTGCTCGTCGACTGGCTGCTGGAGACCGTCGAGTCGCGCAACCTCGGCCAGGTCGAAGCGGGCTGAACGGGCTGCGCGCTGCAAAGGGGGCGCTCGCTACTCGTGCGACGTGTAGTCGATCGGCGGCGCGCCCTTGACGGCGACCGCGAAGCAGAAACAGTGGATCGCGCCGCCACCCGTCGGCCGGAGGCTGTGCACGGTGTCGGGCGGGATGTACACGAGATCTCCCGGTGACACGTCGCGCTCTTCGCCGGCGACGATCATCACGCCCCGGCCCGACATCACGAAGTAGAACTCGTGCGTCGGGTGCTCGTGCGGGTACACCGCGCTGCCGGGCGCGACCTCGAACTCGTTCACCAGCTCGAGCGAGCCGCCGTCGGTGAGGTCGTGCATCTCCCGCGGCTTCACGAGGTACCACACCGGCACGGTGCCGTTGTGCTCGACCTCGGGCTCGACGCTGACGATCGACCGCACGTCCATTGCCACTCCCCTTGTCGTACGCGAATGGCTAAGCGTACGCGAGCGCGCCCGCGATGATCTTCCCGACGGTCTCGTGCTCGGTGAGGAACGCGTCGTGTCCCGACATCGAGTCGATCACGTGCAGCCCCGAGTTGTTCGGGATCAGCTCGGCCAGCTCCTCCTGGAGGCGCATCGGATACAGGCGGTCGGAGGAGATGCCGGCCAGCGTGACCCGGCCCGTGATCCGGCCGAGCGCGGCGCGCACGCCGCTCCGGCCCCGCCCGACGTCGTGGTGGTTCATCACGCGCGAGAGCACGACGTAGGTGTTCGCGTCGAAGCGACGGGCGAGCTTCTCGCCGTGGTATTCGAGGTACGACTCGATCGTGTACTGGCCGCCCTCGAACGGGTGCTCGTCGTTCTGATGGCCGCGATTGAACCGCTGCGCGAACTCGAGCTCGGTCCGGTAGCTGATCTGCCCGATGCCGCGGGCCAGCGCGATGCCGCGCCACGGTCCGGTGTCGGCGTCGTAATAGTCGCCACCGCGAAAGTTCGGGTCGGCCTCGATCGCGCGCACCTGCAGCGCGCACAGCCCGATCTCCTCGGCGGTGGCCGCCGCGCCGCACGCGATGATCACTGCGTGCGGAACCCGCTCGGGATACGTGATCGCCCATTCCAGCGCGCGCTGACCGCCCATCGAGCCGCCGACCACCGACGCCCAGCGCTCGATCCCGAGCGCGTCGGCGAGCAACGCCTCCACCGCGATCTGGTCGCGGATGGTGATCGTCGGGAAGCGGGAGCCGTACGGCCGGCCCGTTTCCGGATCGACCGACGACGGGCCGGTCGTCCCCTGGCAGCCGCCGAGCACGTTGGGGCTCACCACGAAGAACTGGTCGGTGTCGATCGCTCGGCCCGGTCCGATGAGCGGGTCCCAGTACCCGACCTCCACATGGCCGGGCTCGGCGCCGCCGGCCGCGTGGCTGTCGCCGGTGAGGGCGTGCAGCACGAGCACCGCGTTGCCGTGATCGGCAGCCAGCTTCCCCCACGTCTCGTACGCGATCGTGACCGGCCCGAGCCGGCCGCCTGCGCGCAGCGCGAGCGGCGCCTCCGCGGCGACCGTCACGAACTGGCGGCGCCCCACCGGATCGCCCGGGAACCACGCCCCCGAGACCGGCATCGGATCTGCGTCAGCCATCGTCCGTCACCCACCCTCGACCCGGCGTGACTCAACCGTCCCTGAGACGGCCCGCTCACGCCGGTTCGCTTGGTTATGCCGACTTGGCGGCGCGGAAACCGGCGTCGAGGTCGGCGAGGATGTCGTCGAGGGTCTCGACCCCGATCGACAGGCGGACGAGGCCGGGGGTCACACCGGTGAGCTGCTGCTCGGCGATGTCGAGCTGGCTGTGCGTGGTGCTCGCGGGGTGGATCGCCAGGCTCCGCACGTCGCCGACGTTGGCGAGGTGGCTGAACAGCTCGAGACTGTCGATGAAGTTCCGGCCCGCCTCGACTCCGCCCTTCAGCTCGAACGCGACGATCGCGCCCTGGCCGCGCGGCGCGTACTTCTGCGCGCGGTCGTACCACTTGCTCGACTTCAGGCCGGGATAGGCGACCCAATCGACCTCCGGGCGCGCCTCGAGCCAGTTCGCGACTGCGAGCGCGTTCTGCGAATGCCGCTCCATCCGCAGGCTCAACGTCTGCAGGCCCTGCAGGAACAGGAACGAGTTGAACGGCGCGATCGCGGGCCCGAGGTCGCGCTGGTACTGCAGGCGCGCCTTGAGGATGTACTGCGCCGGGCGCAACTCCTCGGGCAGCTGCGAGAACACGAGCCCGTGGTAGCTCGGGTCGGGCTCGGTGAAGCCGGGGAAGCGGCCGCTGGCGACATAGTCGAACGAGCCGCCGTCGACGATCACACCACCGATCGAGGTGCCGTGGCCGCCGATGAACTTCGTGGCCGAGTGCACCACGACGTTGGCGCCGTGGCGGAGCGGCTGGATCAGGTACGGGCTCGCAAGCGTGTTGTCGATCACGAGCGGGATGCCGTTGTCGTGCGCGATCTTCGAGACGGCCTCGAAGTCGAAGATGTCGCCCTTGGGGTTCCCGATGCTCTCCCCGTAGAACGCCTTTGTGTTCGGGCGGATCGCAGCCTTCCATCCGGCGAGGTCGTCGGGATCGACGAACGTCACCTCGATCCCCATCTTCGGGAACGTGTAGTGGAGTTGGTTGTAGGTGCCGCCGTAGAGCGAGGTGCTCGAGACGATGTGACCGCCGTTCTCGGCGAGGTTGAGCAGCGCGACGGTCTGTGCGGCCTGACCGCTCGACACCGCGAGCGCGCCGACACCACCTTCGAGCGCCACCATCCGCTGCTCGAACGCGTCCTGGGTGGGGTTCATGATCCGCGTGTAGATGTTGCCGAGCTC
>CAZLEC010000463.1:0-4140 GCA_964558245.1 uncultured Burkholderiales bacterium
TGAACATGCCGCCGCTGCTCGCGCACACGCCCATCGAGATGACCCACTTGGGCTCGACCATCTGGTCGTAGACCTGCCGTAGCACCGGAGCCATCTTCTGCGAGACGCGCCCGGCGACGATCATCAGGTCGGCCTGACGCGGGCTCGCACGGAAGACTTCCATGCCGAAGCGAGCAAGGTCGTAGTGCGCGGCGCCGGTGGCCATCATCTCGAGCGCACAGCACGCGAGACCGAAGGTTGCGGGGAACACCGAGTTGCGGCGGCCCCAACGCACGACGTCTTCGAGACGCGCGGTCATGAAGTTGTGCGGGATCTGGTCGAGGGGCATCAGGCCGCCTCACCGGAGTCGGCCATCGGATCGAGCGTCGGGTCGAGCACCGCCGAGCTCGTGCGCAACAGCGGTCCGGGAAGGCGTTCGATGACGTCGCGCACCGGAGCCCACTCGAGCGCGCCGACGGAGAGCAGGTACGCGAACGGGACGAGCAACGCCAGCACGAACACCGTCATCGCGATCAGGCCGAACAGCCCGAGGCCGCGGAACACGACGGAGAACGGATAGAGGAACACGATCTCGACGTCGAGCACGATGAAGCTCATCGCGACCAGGTAGAACTTCACCGGGAATCGCTCGGCCTTCTCGGCGCCTTCGGGCACGATCCCGCACTCGTACGGCGCCTGCTTCGCAGCGTTGCCGCGTTGGCGCACAAGGAACTGCGACGCGATGAACGACAGCAGGACGAAGGCAATGACGAGCACCGACATCACAAGGATCGGCAGGTAGTCGCTCATCTACTCACCTGCGTGCTCGCCCGCGCTTGCGCGCCTCGGCCGGGGACGACGCGGAGGCTATCCGAAGCGCCCGGCGCACAGCGGAGCTCCCGGCGCCTCACGATCCCGGCACCTGCGATTCCGGCACGAGGCGCACGATGGCCGCGACCGCGCGGTATGCCGCCTCGGCCGCGCCGAGCTCGTCGGGGCGCATGAGGTTCGCCATGATCCGCAACACCCACTCCATCAGGGTGCGGCTGCGCATGCCGACACGGGTCAGCTCGCGCATCACCGCCGGGTTGCCGATCGCACGCACGAACGTGCGGGCCACCTTGAAGTACAGGCCGTACACCTCGTCGAGCCGCTCGCCGTAGGTCTCGAGCGCGCGGCGGTCGCCGGTGAGCAGCGCCAGGTCGACGGCGTCGGCCGCGAGCCGTCCCGTCTCGTACGCCAGCGAGATACCCTCGCCGTTGAACGGATTGACCGAGCCGGCCGCGTCGCCCACCACCAGATGGGTCGGGCCGACCCTGGGCATCACGGATCCGCCGGTCGGCAATCTGCCGCCGGTCGGCGCGCAGGTCGCGGTGTCGGGTGATATGCCCCATCGGGCGGGAGCGGTCGCGCAAAAGGCGTCCATCAGGTGGGTCGTGTTGACGTTCTTCCAGCCGGTGAACGTCGAGAGCAGCCCGACCCCGACGTTGACGGTGCCGTCGCCTACCGGAAATATCCACCCGTATCCGGGCAAATGGTTCCCGTCGCGATCGCGGATGTCGAGGTGGCTCTCGATCCAGGGGTCGTCGTGGAGCGGACTGGTGAAATAGCCGCGAATCGCCATTCCGAGGGGATAGGTGCGGTTCCGGGCGGTTCCGAGCGCCCGGCCGAACCGGGAGTTCGCCCCGTCGGCCACGATCACGTAGCGGGCCCGTACCGATCGGGTCGTCCCGGTGTCCTTGTCGTGGACGATCGCGCCGCTGACCAGGCCGTTCTCGATGAGCGGCTCCGTCGCCTCGGTGGCCGCCCACAAGGTGGCGCCGGCCTTGACCGAGCGCTGGGCCACCATCTCGTCGAGCTCGCGGCGGCGTACGACGTAGCCGTACGGCGGGAAGTCGGGGTGCTCGGGCCAGGCCAGCTCGAGCGTGATGCCGTGACCGATCGAGCGCAGGCCGTCGAACCGTTGGAACTCCGACAGCTCGCGGGCGAGGCCCATGTCGTGCAGCTGGCGGACCGCCCGCGGCGTGAGCCCGTCGCCGCACGTCTTCTCCCGCGGGAACCGCTTCTTGTCGACCATCACGACGCGGTGGCCGGCGGAGGCGAGCCAGAAGGCGGCCGACGCGCCCGAGGGCCCGGCGCCGACCACCAGCACGTCGAAATCCACGTTCGCGACGTTGCTCACGTCGCCATGATCACACGCCACGACCGCCGGCACCGCACCGGCAATATTCCCGCCCGGGGGCTGGCGCGCATCGGCGGGTGGGCTGGCGCGCGATGTGCCCGGGCGCGACCTAGCGTGGTAGCAAGAACTTCGCGCCCGCTTCCCGACAAGGAGCGCCCGGGCCATGCCCGACATCCACGTGAGCATGCTTGCCCTGCACGTCCCGAACGTGCTGCCCAAATTCGTGCCGTGGATCGATTTCGCGCGGCACAAGGGCATCTACATCAACCACCATTCGCAGTGGGTGCGGCACGCGGGCCGCGGGATCTGGTGGACGCTCCTGTTCGTGATCGGCCTCCTGGCCGGCTTCCGCCTGACGAAGAAGCCGAAGCCGGCCGAGCCCGCCACCTGGGCGCAGACAATTCTCGGCGCGCTCGGGGTCTGGTTCATGATGGCGTTGGGCTACGGCACGATCCCGCACGAGTGGCTCACGTTCTCGAACTCGTACCTCAACTTCAACACGGCGACCTTCCTGATGCACAAGAACCGGATCATCCACTTCGACATCACCCGCTCAGTGGTGGGCGACATCGGTGTGACGGTCATCTACGGGCTGGTGCTCACCCTGCAGATCGTGATGTTCGCCAAATGGCAGAAGCGTCCCGCGTTCGACGCGGAAGCCGAGGGCGAGTCGACCGCCGCCGAATCGGGCGGTGGTCCGCTTTCCCGGTTGCTGCGCCGCCGCGAGAAGCGCGTCTCCGCCTACGGGCGCCCGGTCACGACGGCGGGTGAGTGATGGCGCGAACCGATGCGAACCCGCCGATGCCCGAGTTCTCGACCTCCTACGTGCTGCAGGAAGTCGACCCGAAGTGGCTGACCCAGGCGGTCAAGCCCAAGCAGTTCCTGCACATCGACCAGGCCGAGTGCATCCTCTGCGAGGGCTGCGTCGACATCTGTCCGTGGAAGTGCATCCACATGCTCTCCAACGACGCGATCGACGAAGCCGTCAACGCCGACCAGCCGGGCGACGACCCGAAGGATCACGTGTTCTTCGTGGTCGACGAGGACGTATGCACGCGGTGCGCGCTGTGCGTCGACCGGTGCCCCACAGGTGTCATCATCCTCGGCAAGGTCACCGACCAGTGGGGCGACGGCGACCCGAACGAACGAACCAACCGACACGGCTACGCCTACGGCGTCCGCTTCTGATCGGGAGACAGGCAGCTCGTGGCGATCGGTAACGGAAGCAGCAACGGGAACGGTCATCGGCCCAAGATCGCCGAGCGCGTCGCCGCGGTCGGCGACAAGACGCGCTCGTCACAGGCTTGGAACTCGATCTTCCGGCCCGGCTCGATCTACCGCAAGGGCTACACCGACAGTCCCCGTAACCGTTCCTACGTGATCATGAACAACGTGCTGTACCACCTTCACCCGGTGAAGGTGAAGCGGCACGCGGTGAAGGTCTCCTACACGCTGTGCCTGGGCGGCCTGTCGTTCTTCTTGTTCATCCTGCTCACGGTGACCGGCATCTTCTTGATGTTCTTCTACCGGCCCACCGTCACCGACGCCTACGCGAACGTGCAGAACCTCGAAACGGCGGTGGCGTTCGGTTCCCTTGTGCGAAATATGCACAGGTGGGCGGCGCACCTCATGGTGCTGTCCGTCTTCTTGCACATGGCGCGCGTCTTCTACCACGGCGCCTACAAGTCGCCGCGGGAGTTCAACTGGGTGATCGGCATCATCTTGTTGACGCTCACCCTGCTGCTCTCGTTCACCGGTTACCTGCTGCCCTGGGACCAGCTCTCGCTGTGGGCGGTGACCGTCGGCACCAACATGATGGGCTACACGCCGGTGTTCGGGAACTCCGTCAACTACGTGCTGCTCGGGTCACGCACCATCAGCGGTGAGACGCTGCTCCGTTGGTATGTGCTGCACGTACTGATGTTGCCGTTCGTGATCGTGATCTTCATGGCCGTCCACTTCTGGAGAGTCCGCAAAGA
>CAZLEC010000464.1:0-4124 GCA_964558245.1 uncultured Burkholderiales bacterium
ATCCAGTCGTTGCGCGAGCACGACTTCGGCGTTCCGCTCGACTTCACGAACTTCCGCGACTGAGCCGGGCCGCGCCACCGTTGGTCGGCATCGAGGAACGCGCGCACGGGAACTTCTGCGACTACGCGCGCTGGCTCGCGCGGCTCCACGCCGACGCCGAGTTGCTCGACGAAGCGGGCGTGGTCGCGCTCGCGGGCCCGACCGACTTCCCCACGGCCCGGATGGCGCTCCGGTCGGACCGATCGCTGCCGCCGGGGAAGTGGGCCGACGTCGTCGACCCGTTCTTCACCGAACGCGGCAAGTTCGCGTCGGTGTACGCGCGGGTCGGGCTCGACGACGACCTCACCGAGGAGCTTCTCGCGCGCGGCTACCGCGAGTGGAGCACGTCGCCCGAGATGGTGTGCGACCACGCTTTGGGTGATCGGGAGCCGGCGGCGGGCGTCACCGTTCGCCTCGCGAGCTCGCCGGCCGACATCTCGGCCTACGCGCGGATAGCCGCAGAAGCGTTCGGGCACCTGCACGTGCCCGAGGCCGCGGCGCTCGACGGCGTCGACCACCCCGAGGCGATGCTCGCGGAAGACAACGTCGTGGCCCTGGCCGAGATCGACGGCACGCCCGTCGCCGGCGCGCAGGCGGTGCTGTTCGCCGACCGAGCGGGAGCCTACGTCTCGTGGGTGTCGTGCCGGGATGCGGCGCGCGGCCGCGGTCTCGGCGACACGGTGACCCGCGTGGTCACCAACGTTGCCTTCGCCCGCGGTGCGACGCTCGTGTCACTCGAGGCGTCGCAGTACGGGGAGCACACCTACGCGCGCATGGGGTACCGAGAGATCTATCGATACCGGATGCTCATCCGCCTCTGATCACTGCGCCCGGGCCGCAGCCGGCCCGGCCCGGTTCACTGCCGGCCGCGCAGGCGGGCGATGCGCTCGGCGGTGGGCGGGTGCGTCTGGAACAGTTGGGAGAAGTTGACCTTCCGGCCCGAGAGCGGGTTGACGATGTACGCCGTCGCGTGCGCGGGGTCGACGTTCATCGGCACCTGCTTCGCGTAGGCGTCGATCTTCTCCAGCGCGCGGGCCAACGGCTCGCCGGTTCCCAGGAGCTCGGCGCCACTGTGATCGGCTTCGAACTCGCGAGAGCGCGAGAGCGACATCTGGAGGAGCACGGCGGCGATCGGGGCGAGGATCATCATCGCGAGCGCGCCGATCATGTTCTGGCCGCCGCGGCTGCGCTGGCTGTTGCCGCCGAAACCTCCGAAGAGCGCTCCCCACATCGCCATACGCGCCACGAAGGTGATGCCCATCGCGGCGGCCGCCGCGACCGACGTGATCAGGATGTCGCGGTTCGCGACGTGGGAGAGCTCGTGGGCGAGGACCCCGCGGAGCTCGTCCTCGTCGACCACTTGGAGCAGGCCGTGCGTCACGGCTACCGCGGCGTGGTTCGGGCTCCGGCCGGTGGCGAACGCGTTCGGCTGCGCGGCCGGGCTCAGGTAGATCGCCGGCATCGGCATGCCGGTGCGGGTCGTGAGGTCGCGCACGATCGCGTAGAGCTTCGGCTGCTCGGCCTCCGACACGGGCACCGCACCCGCCGCGCGCACCGCGAGCCGGTCTGAGAACCAGTACGACCCGCCCACGAACAGCACGCCCAGACCCAAACCGATGGCGAGGCCGCTCGGACCGAACGCGGAGCCGACGAGCATGAACAGCACGCCGATCCCCGCCAACAGCACGACGGTCTTGACACCATTCTTGAACATCTCAGCCTTCCCGAGTCGAGCGCAGCAGCCGCGCCTTTCGCGGCGGCCCAGGATTTGAAACATCGGATGCGGGCAAGTCGTTCCCGCTCTCCGGTGTCGCTCCCCAAGCTAGGAGCGCCGCCTGGGCAAATCCTGAATGGGGCCTGAGCGCGCCGGCCCCGAGCAGGAACTCAGCTGCAGCCGTTGGGGTTCGAGCCGTTCACCGAGATGGCGCCGGTTCCCGAGTCGTCGATCGTGTAGTCGGCCGGCGCCGACTTCAACAGCGTCCCGGAGGCGGGCACCGTCGCGGCCGCGCCGTCGAGCAGGTCGATCGCGTGGTGGGATCCGCCCCCTGCCGCGGTGGCGGTCGGGTACACACCCAAGTGCGCCTTGTACGACTCGAGCGCGTCGCTGAGCGTCGTCTTCTCGGCCGCGCACCCGGCGGCCTTGGCGTTGGTCGTGGTGTTGCCGACGGCGAACACGACGATGGCTGCCAGGACGCCGAGCAGCACCACGACGATCAAGAGCTCGACCAGAGTGAACCCCCGCTGGTTCTCCACCGTCAGGCTTACTTCTTCGGGAGAAGGTTCGACGAGTTGAACACGCCGTACATCGCCGAGATGAGCGCCACTGCGACGAACCCGACGATCAGACCCATGAAGATGATCACCGCCGGCTCGAACAGACCGGTGAGCTTCTTCAGCTTGTACTCGAGCTCTCGCCCGTAGTACTCGGCCGCGCTCTCGAGCTGGACGTCGAGCGTTCCCGTGTCCTCCCCGACGCGCATCATCTGCGTCGCCGCGCGCGGGAACAGGTGGGTGTCGCTGATCGGCTCGGCCAGTCCCTCGCCCTCGAGCATGCGATCACGTGCGCCGACGAGACCCCGTTCGAACACCTTGTTGTTCGTGCCCTGGATCGCGGCGCTCATCGTGTCGGGCAGCGGAACGCCCGCCTTCACCATCGCGCCCACGATCCGGCATACGCGCTCGGTGACCGCGTAGAGCACGACATCCTTGATGAGCGGCACCCGCAGGAAGAAGCGGTCGCGGATCAGCCGACCGGTCGACGACTTCTGCAACCAGACGATGACCGCGACGAAGAGCAGGAAGAACGCCGCTTCGACGTACCAGAACTTCTGCGAAGCCTGCGACATGTCGATGAGCAAGCGCGTGGGGAGCGGCAGCTTCGCCTTGAGGTTCTTGAAGAAGACGACGAACTTCGGCATCACCCACACGGACAGGATCACCACGGTCAGAACCGACATGCCGGCGATCACCATCGGATAGAGCATCGCGGCCTTGATCTTGCTCTTCGAGTCGAGATCACGCTCGATGTAACCCGACAGCTGCTCGAGCGACACGTCGAGCTGACCGGTGAGCTCCGACGACTTCAAGATCCCGATGTAGTAAGGCGGGAAGATCTTTGCGTGCTCGGCCAAAGCCTCGGAGAACGGCACACCGTTGTTGATCTGCTCGCGCATCGTCGAGAGGATCTGACGGAATCGCTTGTTGTTCGAGCCCTCCTCGACCACCTCGAGCGCTTCGGTGATCGGGATGCCGGTACGGACGAACGCGGCCATCTGCCGCGAGAAGTGCATGATCTCCTGGCGAGGAACGCGCTGCGGAGACAGCTCGAGCTCGTTGAACGACTTCTTCTGCGTGACCTGCTTGACCTCGAGGTTGCGCATGAGCAACTGATTGCGCAGCGCGTCCTCGCTCGGCGCATCGAGCCGGTCCTTGATCTCGGAACCGTCGGGTCCGACGGCGACGTAGCGATACGTGGGCATTGATCCAGGCTCCTCGGCCGGTTACAGCACGTACACGGTGCGAAGCACCTCGGCGATGGTCGTCTTGTTCTCCGTGACCAGTCGGATGGCCTGGTCGCGCAGCGTCGTCATGCCCTGCTCGATCGCGAGCGCGCGCAGCTGAGAGTGCGGAGCATCCGTGACGATGAGCTCCTTCATCTCGTCGGTCACGGCCAAGACCTCGTAGATCCCGAGACGGTCGTAGTAACCCGTGTGACCACAGAAGTTGCAGCCGACACCGGCCACGAAGTCGTTCTTGTCAGGGGACCCGCCACCCCGCTCGAAGAACGATCGCTCCTCGGGGGTGGGCGAGTACGGCTCCGCGCAGTGCTCGCACATGTGGCGCACCAGCCGCTGCCCGACCACGCCGAGCAATGACGACGCGATGAGGAACGGTTCGATGCCCATGTCCATGAAGCGGTGCAGCGCCGACGTCGCGTCGGTCGCGTGCAGCGAGGACACGACGAAGTGACCGGTGAGCGCAGCCTGGGTGGCGATACGCGCGGTCTCCACGTCGCGGATCTCGCCGACGAGGATCGCGTCGGGGTCCTGACGCAGCACGGAGCGCAGGCAGTTGGCGAACGTGAG
>CAZLEC010000465.1:0-4117 GCA_964558245.1 uncultured Burkholderiales bacterium
CATGACGAAGCCGCCGAAGGGTTTGTGACCGATGGACGACGACGATTCGAAGGTCGACCGATTCGAGGCCAGTCGGGCCCGGCTCGCGGCAGTGGCGTACCGGATGCTCGGCTCGCTGAGCGAAGCCGACGACGCGGTCCAGGAGGCGTGGATACGGCTCGATCGGTCCGACACGAGCTCGGTCGAGAATCTCGACGGCTGGCTCACGACGGTCGTCGCGCGCGTGTGCCTCGACATGTTGCGCTCGCGCAAGGCGCGGCGCGAGGAGCCGCTGGAGGCGCACGTGCCGGATCCGATCGTGACCCGCGACACCGGGCTCGGACCGGAGGACGAGACGTTGCTCGCCGACTCGGTCGGGCTCGCGTTGCTCGTCGTGCTCGAGATGCTCGCTCCGCCGGAACGGCTCGCATTCGTGCTGCACGACATGTTCGCGGTCCCGTTCGACGAGATCGCGCGGATCTTGGGCCGCTCCGGCGATGCGGCTCGCCAACTTGCCAGCCGGGCGCGCCGCCGCCTGCAAGGAGCGACGACTGCGCCCGATACGGACCCCGCCCGCGGGCGAGAGGTCGTGGACGCGTTCTTCGCCGCGGCGCGCGGCGGCGACTTCGATGCCCTCGTGTCGTTGCTCGATCCCGATGTCGTGCTGGTCGCCGATGCCGGCGCGGGCTCTCCGGCGTCGGCGGTCGTGCGCGGCGCGGCGGCGGTCGCCGGTCGGGCGCTCATGTTCGCCCGACCCGAGGCGCGCATCGCGGCCGCGCTGGTGAACGGGGCGGCGGGCGTCGTCGTGACCGTGAACGGGCGCCCGCTGTCGGTGATGGGGTTCACGGTCGCGGGCGGGAGGATCGTCGAGATCGACGCGATCGCCGATCCGGACCGGCTCGACCGCCTCGATCTCACGGCCCTCGACTGATGGGACGATCTCGAAGGTCCCCCTGATCCGGCGCCGGCCCGGGCGGCATCACGGCGCATCGCGCGCCGGCATCGAAGTGACGCGCAGCTGATGCGCGCCCCGGCGCATCCTTCGAGGACCTGACACCTGCCCGCCACTGGAGGCACCGATGAGAACGATCATGATCTTTCACGAGGTCGACGACGTCGATCACTGGCTCAAGTCACCGAAGCGTCAAGAGTTCTTCGGTCCGCTCGGCATGACCGTCCGCACCTTCGTCGATCCGACGGGCTCGAACCGGGTCGGGCTGCTCGCGGAGGTCCCGAGCATCGAGGCCTTCGAAGAGGCGCTGCAGGGGCCCGGGGCTGCGGATGCGATGAAGTTCGACGGCGTGCGGCCCGAGACGATCGTGGTGCTCACCGAGGGCTGAGCACCGCGAGCGCCTCGATCTGGGGAATCCAACTCCGAAAGCCGCCGGCCCGGCACAGCTCCGACGCTTCGCTCAGCCACGACTCGCTCTCGGCGTCGAGCCGGCCGGCCTTCCGGTGGCGGTTCTGCGCGAGCGCGAGCAACGTGGTGGCGCGGTGGTACTTCCATCCGAACGCGGTCGCCGTGTCCAGCGCCGCCAGCAGGTACTGCTCCGCCTCCTCGTGGAGGCCCAGCAGCGACGCGAGCTTGCCGGCGTACGCCGCGACCGGGCCTTGGCTCGTGACGCCGTTGAACGCCACTTCGGTCGCGAACGGCTCCACGATCGGGAGCAGGTGCGCGGCGGCTTCGGCGTCACCGAGCTCGATCGCCAGCACTGCGTAACCGATGATCGACGTCATCCACATGTTGTCGACTGCGAGCTCGCTGAAGCGGGTCGGCATGCCCGCGTTCAGCATGTCGCGTCCCACTTCCTCGTGCCCGAGCGCGACGGAAACGATCGCGTGGGCGATCTTGAAGGGCGCGACGCCGGGATTGTCGCTCGCGGCCTGCTCGACGAGTGGGAGCAGCTCCTCGTGGCGGCCGGCAAACGTGCCGATGACGAAGACCTCGCCCGCGAACAGGGTGAAGGCGTCGGGCGCGCCGATCTGCGCGCCGAGGTTGAAGGCCTCGGTGGCGAGGGTCTCCGCTTCGTCGAGCCGGCCGGCCATCATCGCCTCGAACGTCTCGTAGAGACCCATGGTCCACTGCAATCGCGGTTCGGTGATCTCGCGCGCAATCGCACGGAGGTTGGCGAGGCTGCGCGCGGCGACCACGTGATCCGCCGTCTCCACGGCCACGTTGTACGCCGACATGTGCGCTCTGAACTCGAGCCACGGATCGCCGGTGGCTTCGGCGGCGCGAATTGCTCTCGCCGCGACGCGCGAACGCAGCTCGCTGCGCCCGGGTGTCCAGAGCGCGTAGAGCACGGTCGGGGCGACCTGCGCGAGCAGGGTCGCGTCACCGTGCTCGGTCGCGAGATCGAGCGCCTCGTGCGCGGCTGCCAGACGTCGCGCGGAGTCGGGCGTGTAGAGCAGGCACTGCGCCAAGAGGGCGCGCAACCGTGCGAAGGTCGCGACATCGTCGGGATCGGTGACGGCAAGCGCCGATTCGACCAACTCGAGGTACTCCGGTGCCCGGTTGTCGGCTCGCAAGAGCCCACGGTCGGTCGCGATTGCGGCGCGAACCAGCGCGTCGTGCGCGTTGCTGCGCCGCGCGAGCAGCGCACCTTCTTCGAGCGTCTCGAGCGCCCGCGCGTCACCCGACCGGTGCTGGGCGTCGCCGAGCCGCACCAGGAGGTCGGCCCGCTCGGCGTCGGGTTGACCGAGTGCGATCGCGATGTCGAGGGCGACGCGGTAGTGGTGCGCAGCTTCCGCCGGCGCCAGGTGCGCGAGGGCGTAGTCGCCGGCGCGAATGGACCACGCTTGCGCCTCGGCCGGCCACCCCGCGAGCGCGCAATGGCGCGCGAGCTCGACGATCGCCCGCGGTGGCAGCTCCTCGACGCTCTTTTCGAGCGCGCGCGCCGCCCGACCGTGCAGGCGCGCGCGTTCTGAAGATCCGATCTCCGTATAGAGCGCATTCGCGACGAGGGCGTGCACGAAGCGCAGCGACCTGCGCGCCGAGCCGGCGTCGATCACGAGGCCGGCGCGCGCCGCGGCGTCGAGCGTCTCGATGACGGCCGTTTCGGGCAGGGAGACCATGTCGAGCAGCACGTCTTCGTAGAAGTCGGTACCGAGTACCGACGCGGCCGTGAGCACTTGTTGCGCCGCTCCGCCTACGAGCGTCACGCGGCCCCACACGATGTCGCGCAGGCTCGCAGGTACTGCGTCGAGATCGACGCGGTCGTCCCGCCAGTGCCGGATCAGCAACGCCGCGTAGAGAGGGTTGCCGGCGGTGCGAGCCGCCAACGCTTCGACGAGTTGGTCGGCGGGCAGCCCGCGGTTCGAGCTCCCCGTCGCCGCCACGAGGTCGTCGAGCTCCGCTCGATCGAATGCGGCCAGGTGCAGCCGGGGTGTCGCGCCCCGATCGATGTCGGCGAGCGCGAGCCGTAGGCCATCGGGCGCATGCTCGTCGGCGCTACGACTGCTCAGGACGAACAAGACCGGCGCGTCGGCGAGTGCACGCGCGAGGTGTCGGAGCAGCAAGAGTGCGGTCGGCTCGGCCCACTGGAGGTCGTCGAGCAGCATGACGAGCGGCCGCGCCGCTGAGACGCGGCGAAGGAAGTCGGCGGCGGCCTCGAAGGCGAGGAACCGTTCGGTCGTGTCGTCGGACGTCGTCGGCGCCGGCATCGTCGGGACGCGGTTCGCCAGCGCCGGGCAGATGCGGGCCAGCTCGCCGCCGTGCCGCGCGACGTGATCGTTCAACATCGTCGACGGCGCGTGCTCGATGCACGCGGAGAGAACGCTGCGGAACGGTTGCAACGACACGCCGGTCTCGTCGCAGCGCCCGTACGCGACGGTCGCGCTCGCGGAAGAGACGGCCGACCGCGCGAACGTTGCCAGCAAGCTCGTCTTGCCGATACCGGCTTCTCCGGTGAGCACGACGCAGCGCAGGCCCGAGCGAGCGGCGTGCCCGAGCTCGGCGGCGAGTGTCTCGAGCTCTTCGGCGCGTCCGACGAACGTGTCGCCGGGCGTGAGGGAAGGCGGCAGCGGGAGGTCGATCGCGTCCGCGTTCTCGACGGGCCGCGCGCCGGCCCGCTCGAGTGCCGACTCGACGCCGTCCCAACCGGTCGCGACGCGTCGCTCGATGCGTACGACGTCGGGA
>CAZLEC010000466.1:0-4113 GCA_964558245.1 uncultured Burkholderiales bacterium
TGCCCGTCTTGCCCGCGGCCGGCCGGCCGATCGTGAGACCGGCCGCGGTCCCGCTCTTCAACACCTCGGTCAGCATCTGCGTCTCGGAGCGCGCGACCTCGGGCGTGAGCACCTGCGTGCCCTTGCCGCCGTTCGAGTACAACACCTTGCCGGTCGGCCCGACGATCTTGGAGACGTACTCCGCGGGGTGCAGCACGCCGTCGGCTGCGATCACGGAGTAGGCCTGCGCCATCTCGATCGGGTGCACGCCGTTGGTGCCGAGCGTGGTCGACACGACCGGCTCGAAGTGCGAGGTGTCGATCCCCATCTTGTTCGCCATCGCGATCACCCGCTCCACACCCTCTTGGCCGTAGTGACCGGGGCCGAGTGAGAGCTCGGTGCGAACGTACGCGCAGTTGTCGGACACCGCGATCGCCTCGGTGAGCGTCGGGTCGCCGCCGTGACAATCGCCCGAGAGGTGGTAGTACGAGCTGCTGCCGCTGCCCGGGCCGATCTGCCAGGTGAGCGGGCCGCCGCTGACGCGGTCGTCGGGCGAATAGCCGCTCGAGAGCGCGGCCGCGAGCGTGATGCCCTTGAACGACGAGCCGGGCTGACGGCCGGGGCCGTCGACCGCGGGATCGAACTCGCTGGCCTGGTAGCCGCGGCCGAATGCCACCGCGCGCACGGCGCCGTTGGTGTTGTCGATCGCGACGAGGGCCGCGGTGAACTGCGACTGGTTCGCCGGGACGATGCCCGTGATCGCGAGGCTCGCCTCGAACTGCATCACCGGGTCGTAGTTCGTGTAGATCTTCAGGCCACCTTCGTAGAGGCGGTGCTTGATCTCGGCGCGGGTGGTGCCGAGCGCGTTCGCGGGATCCGACGGCACGCTCGGATTCGGGTTCGAGAGCTGGTCGAGCAGCGCGTCGATGTAGTAGCTCCGCTGCGACGCCTTCGGGTAGAAGATCCGCGTCGGCAGCGGCGCGGAGTTGGCGGCCGTCTCCTGGCGCACCGTGATCTTGTGCGTCTCGACCATCGCCTGCAGCACCTGGCGGCGACGGCGCGCCGCTTCGGCCGGATGGTTGATCGGGTCGAGCGCCGATGGCGCCTGCACCAACCCGGCGAGCAGCGCCGACTGCGGCAACGTGAGTCGCGTCATCGGCTCGTTGAAATACCGCTCGGCCGCGACCTCGATGCCGTACGCGTTGTTGCCGAACGAGACGAGGTTCAGGTAGTCCTCGAGGATCTGGCTCTTCGTGAGCTCGTTCTCGAGCCGCATCGCGAGGTCGGCCTCGCGGACCTTCGTCTTGAGATCACGCTTCAGTCCCTTGGTGAGCGTGTTCTTGACGAGTTGCTCGGTGATCGTCGACGCGCCCTGCTCGATCGACCCGGAGTCGACGTTGCGGAACAACGCCCGGAACGTCCCGGCCCAGTCGACACCGCTGTGCTCGTAGAACTTGCGGTCCTCGATGGCGAGCACCGCGTTGATGAGCTCTTGCGGAACGTTTTGCAGCTTCACGGGCGCGCGGTCGGCGTTGTTGTCGAAGAGCGTCGTCATCAGCGCGCCGTTGGTGTCGTACACGTACGAGCGCTGCGGTTGCGCCTTGAGGCTCACGTCGACCTTCGGCAGCGGACCCGCGGCGAGGAGCGTGCGCGAAGCCGGAACGAGCAACGCGACCGAAGTCGCGAGCGCGGTCGCGCCCAGAGCGACGATCAGCACGTAGGTGATGGTGATGCGGGCGGCTCTCACGGGTCCCCCAGGATGGCATACCCCGTGGTCGGTCCCGGGTCGGCGCTCCCGCCGTGGTCGCCGGTCAGGAATCCGCCGGGAGCACGGCACCGAGCGGCGGCGGCGCGTCGCGGAACCGTCGGAGCAGATCCTGGACCTCGGCGACCGCGCCGGCCAGCTCTGCTCCGGCGATCTCGACCTCGCGCACGCCGCCCGGCCGCAGGAACACGAACACGCACCGGTCGACGCGCGCGCCCGTCGCGGCCGAGACGGCCATCGCGTACGCGGCGCCCTGCACGCGGTAGTGCGCGAGCCGCGACTCGAGCTTCGCGTCGCTGTCGATCGAGTCGGTCTTGTAGTCGACGACCACCAGCGCGTCGAAATTGGGGCGGGTCGGGTCGCGGTACACGAGGTCGACGTAGCCCTCGAGCGTGAGCCCCTCGACCGGCACCGCGACGTAGGTCTCCCGCCAGTGCTCCACCGCGCACGCGGCGCGCACCGTCGGGCTGTCGATCGCGGCGCGGGCGAGGCCCGCGATCGTCTCCTCGAAGCCGAGCACACCCTCGGCCGCGGCCTGCGCGGCGGCGAGGTCGGCGAGGCCGGCGCCGTTCGTGAGGTCGACGGTCTGGAGCACCGCGTGCACCGCGCGCCCGATCGCGGTTCCGTAGCGGCCCTTGTTCCAGGGCGGCAGCTCGAGATCGCGGCCTTCCTTCGCCAGGCCCGGGTCGGCAGCGGCTTGGGCGTCGTTCATCCGGGCGAGCGCGGTCGCGGACACGAACCGGCGGCGGGCGCCGGTGGCGAACGCGGCATCGTGCTCGGCGAGCCAGGGTTCGAGCGCGATCCGGGCGGGCGCCGCGACCACGGGTGCCGCGCGCGGCGCCGCCCGCAGCGGCTGGCCGGTGTCGGCCACCGCGCCCTCGGCCGCGTACCAGAGCAGCTCGGCCGCGGTGCGCTTCGCCGGGTCGTCGGGGCACGTGCGATCGGCGCGGTGCACCGAGACGACGAGGTGATCGCACGCGCGCGTGCACGCGACGTAGAGGAGGCGCAGCTTCTCGTGGAAGCTCATCTGCTCGTCGATCGCCTTGTAGAGCTCGAACGCGTCCGTGTGCGCGTGCTTGGAGAGCTTCACCTCGTATCCACCGTCGGGCGGGAAGAACACCTGCACGCCGCCCGGGGTCGCGTTGGTGCGGGTGGTGGTGCCCGAGCAGATGACGATCGGGAACTCGAGGCCCTTGGCACCGTGGATCGTCATGATCCGCACCGCGTCGTCGTCGGTCTCGGGGAGCACGGTCTCGACCACCCGCGCGCCCTCGGTGCCCTGGAGCGTCGCCCACGCCAGGTAGTCGCGGAGCGCGCCGCCGGCCGCGTCGCCGAACGCGCGCGCCTGGTCGACCACGAACAGCACCCGCCGCGCGACGTCGCGGAACCGGCCGGAGTCGACCCCGACCTCGAGCACGTGGCGCTCGCGCACGACGCGTTCGAGCAGCTCGCTCGGCGTCACCCACGTGCGCTCCCGGTGGAGGGCACCGAGGTAGCGGATGCCGCCGGCGACCGGATCGCCGGCCGGCACCGACTCGGGCGGCGCGGCGCGCACGTCGAAGCGACCGTCGTGCTCGGCACGGTACCGGAACAGGTCGTCGTCGCCGCAGCCGAACAGCGGCGAGCGCAGCGCGCTCACGAGCGCGAGCTCGTCGCTCGGGTCGTCGACCGCGCGCAAGGCCATGAGCAGGTCGCGCACCTCGCGGGTGCCGTACACGAGCGAGCTCGTCTCGGCGCGGTAGGAGATGCCGGCATCGTCGAGGGCGCGCTCGAGGTGGTAGAGCGACGTGCGCGCGGGCAACAGGATGCAGATGTCGCCGAGGCACGCGTCGCGCCACCCGTCGCTCCCGTCGCGCACCTGCCAGCACTCGTCGATCGCGGCGCGCACCGCGGCCGCGACGCTCGCGGCTTCTCGTTCGCGCATCCCCTCGGCCTGGAGGCCCGCTTCGAACGCCTCGACACCGAGCAGGAGCACACCCGGGCCTTTCGGCGCGGCCTCGCGGGTGCTCTCCAGAGGGAAGTACTCGGGCTGCGAACCGGGTTGCGCGTGGATCAAGCCGGCGAACACGTGGTTGACCCAGGCGAGCACCGGCTCGGTCGAGCGGAAGTTGGAGACGAGCCGGACCGGCTCCACGGCGAACCGGTCGCGCGCCTTCAGGAAGGTCGCGATGTCGGCGCGCCGGAACCGGTAGATCGACTGCTTGGGATCGCCGACGAAGAACACCCGGCCCGGCGTGACCTCCATCTGCTCCCAGTCGGCCGCCGGTTGGCTCTCGTCGGCGGCGAGCAGCGTCGCGATCTCGACCTGGATCGGGTCGGTGTCCTGGAACTCGTCGACGAGCAGGCGCTGGTATCGCTCGCGCAACCGG
>CAZLEC010000467.1:0-4111 GCA_964558245.1 uncultured Burkholderiales bacterium
GACCCGACGGAAGACATCACGACCACCCAGGACGTGCGCTTCGTGATGAAGGGCGGCCGTGTGTACAAGGGTGGGGGAGCGTAGACGGGAAGGCCGTTCTCATCCTGATCGCTGATAGGCTTTCAGAAAGTGAAAGCGGGTTTCCCTGAGATGAGTGACGTCGAAACCTCCGACGACGAGGCGAATGCACCGGCCTGGCGCCAGCGTGCGGTCTCCCGGAGCCTGAACGCCGCCCGCTCCCGCGCCGAGCAACGGGTGCAGCGGTTCCTCGACGCCGCGTTCGAGCTGATCGACGAGAAGGGCACCACCGAGTTCACGATCCAGGAGCTCATCGAGCGGTCGAAGCAGTCGCTGCGCGGCTTCTACGAGTACTTCGACAGCAAGGACGAGTTGGTGCTGGCGCTGTTCGAAGAGACGATCCGCGAAGCGAACGACGACATCGTCCGCGCGGTCGACGCCGAATCCGACCCGCTCGCGCGACTCCGCGCGTTCGCGATCCGCCTCCACGAGTGGTGCGACCCCGGAGAGACCCCGCGCAAACACGGGACGCACAATCGGCGGGCCATCTCGGAATTCTCGATGCACCTGGCGGTCAATCATTCGGAGCGCGTGCGGGCGGCGCTGGCGCCCCAGTGGCACCTCCTGCTCGAGCTCTTCCAAGCCGCGTCCGACACGGGCGCGATCCGCGTCGCCGACATTCGCCGTTCCGCCGCGATCGTGCACCAGACGGTGCTGTGCAGCTGGTTCGGCGACCGCCTCGTGGACAACCCGAAGCTCCGGCTCACCGCCGCGGAGACTTGGGAGTTCTGCCTGTACGGCCTGGGGCACTGACGCCGATCTTCAGGAGGAGTTCGAGTTGCGAACCGTAGTAGTTGGCGCGTCGAGTGGCCTCGGGCGTTGCATCGGAGTGGGCCTCGCGCAGCGCGGCGCGCGCGTCGCCCTGCTCGCGCGCCGGCGCGAGCTTCTCGAGGACGCGGCCAAGGATGCCGGGCCTCCGACACTCGCGATCGCGTGCGACGTGACCGACGAAGCGTCGTGCCGGTCGGCGATCGCCGAGGCGGCCGCGGGGCTCGGCGGGATCGACGCCCTCGTGTACGCGCCCGGGATCGGGCCGTTGGCGCGGCTCGCCGACACCGACGCCGACACGTGGCGGCGGGTCTTCGACACGAACGTCACCGGCGCGGCGCTCGTGACGAGCGCGGCGATCGGCGAGCTCAGCGCGTCCGGCGGCATCGCGGCGTACCTCTCGTCGGTCAGCGCGTCGCTCACGCCGCCGTGGCCCGGACTCGGCGCGTACGCGGTGAGCAAGGCGGCCCTCGACAAGCTCGTCGAAGCGTGGCGCGCGGAGTACCCCCACGTCGGCTTCACGCGGGTCGTCGTCGGCGACTGCGGAGGCGGCGAGGGCGATGCGCAGTCGCAGTTCCCGAACGACTGGAACATGGATCTCGCCGGCGAGCTCTTTCCCGTGTGGATGGCGCGGGGCTACTTGAGCGGTTCGCTCATCGACGTCGAGCACCTCGTCACCGTCGTCGACGGGGTCCTCCGCGGCGGCGCGACGCTCTCGATCCCTTCGGTCACCGTCGCGCCGCGCCCTGCTGCACCGGCATGAATCGCCCGCAGTTGTCGGCCGCGCTGGTCACCTACGCCGCCGACGCACCGGGCTCGTGGACAACGATGCTCGACACCGCACGCATGTACGACCGCGCCGGAGTCGACCGCCTCGTGATCTCCGACCACGTCGTGTTCGGCGAGCAACTCGACGCGTACGGCCGTCCGGAGATCGGCGGCCAGCGCGGCGGGCGCCAACCCACCGGTCCCGACGGGCACTGGCTCGAGCCCATGACGACGTTGAGCGTCATCGCAGGGGTTACCGAGCGCGTTCGGCTCGCGACCGGCATCCTGCTCGCGGCGTTGCGGCGCCCGGTCGTGCTCGCCAAGACCGCCGCGACGCTCGACGTGCTGTCGGGCGGTCGGCTCGACCTCGGCGTCGGCGTCGGCTGGCAACGCGAGGAGTACGAGGCCGCCGGACTCGACTTCGACGAGCGCGGTCGCCTCCTCGACCACACCCTCGAGGTGTGCACGACGCTCTGGACGCAACGCGCCGCGCGCTATCAGTCGCCCGACCTCACGTTCGACAACATCCACATGATGCCGAAGCCGTTGCAGCCGGGCGGGGTGCCGATCTGGGTGAGCGGGACGATCAACGCGAGAGTCGTCAGCCGGCTGTGCCGCTTCGGCCTCCGCTGGATTCCGTGGGGCGACGACGCGAGCGACCTCGAGCAATCCATTCCGAGGATGCGCGACCGGATCGCGGCCGCGGGTGTCGCACCCGACGACCTGGAGGTCGTCGCCAACCTGCGCGTCTTCAAGACCGACGACGAAAGCATCGACGTCGAGCGATCGATCGAGCCGGTGCCGCAGCTGATTGCCGCGGGCGCGACCGATCTCCGAGTCCGGCTGCCGGCCCGAACGCCGACGGCCGAGGCCGAAGCCGCGCTGCGCGCCCTGGTCGCCGCGTTCCGAGCGGCGAGCGGCGAGCACTGACCCTTTCGCGGCCCGGAGCTGACGCGCCCACCGCCCGGAACCCGCCCGGGCCGGGCGATCCGGGCCCCGCTTTCCGCAGCCTCAACCGGGGCCCTTTGCCCGCCGATTGTCGAAGCAGGGAAAGAGCGAGGGGACGGCAGCGGTGGCCACAACGAGCGCGTCGGCGAGCAGCATCCCCGCGCGCCGGCCCGGTCGTGAACGCCTCTTCGATCCCGTCAATCTGGTGCTGCTGCCCGCCGTCGCGATCCTGATGGTCGCCCGGCACCTCGGCATGATCTCGGCGACGCCGCCGTGGAAGATCTTGGGCTCGTTGGTGTTGGCGCACATGTCGGGCGTGCTCTTCGCGGCGAAGTATCCGCCGGGCACGAGCACGGCGAAGCCCGGTGTCTTTCTCGTGCTGACGACGGGGCTCGGCGGCCTCTTCCTCTACACCATCGGCTGGGGCGCGGTGCTCGCGGTCACCTTCATTGCCGGCGCGGCGGTCGTCATCGACGCCGACGGTTCTCGCTACGGTCGCACGGCGATCATCGCGATCGTCGGCACGATCGCCGCCGGCGAGATCGCGGTCGCGGCGGGAGTCTTCCCGTCGATGACCTCGGAACCGGCGGGTCACGGTCTCGCCGCGCTCGAAGCCGCGGTGACGGTGATCGTGATCGGGCTGCTCACCCGCGGGCAACGCGACAAGGAACGGGCGGAGGAACAGAAGCAACAGGGCGAGGAACGTTTCCGTGCACTCGTGCAACACACCTCCGACGCGATCCTCATCATCGAGGACGGCGGCGCCGTGAAGTACGCGAGCCCGGCCGTCGAGCGGCTGTTCGGATGCCCGCCCGAGGCACTGCGGTGCCTCGACATCACGTGGGTCGACGCCGACTATGCCGGAGCGATCGAGGAGCTGTTCCGCCAGCTCCGGGCCACGCCGGGTGCGGTCGAGGTCGCCGAGGTCCCCATCCGTCGTACCGACGGCACCTCGACATGGACCGAAGTGCACATCACCAACCTCATCGACACGCCGGCGGTTGGCGGCTACGTGTGCAACATGCGAGACATCGGCGCCCGCCGCACCGAACAGATGCAACTCATCCACGACGCGCAGCACGATCCGCTCACCCATCTCGCCAACCGCCGCCTGTTCCTCGAGCGACTCGAGCGCGCGTGGTGCAACGCCGACGCACCGCGCGACGTCATCGCGGTGCTGTTCATCGACGTCGATCACTTCAAGGAGATCAACGATCGGCTCGGTCACGAAGTCGGCGACCATGTGCTCGTCGCCATCGCGAACGAGCTCTCCATGCTCCTTCGCCCGACCGACCTGGTCGCGCGTTTCGGAGGCGACGAGTTCGCGGTGCTGCTCGATCCCATGCCCGGTCTCGACGGCGCGCTCGAAGTCGCGGAGCGGATCCGGAGTGAGGTCTCGGGCGGCAAGCAGGTCGACGGCCACGAGCTCGCGTTGGGAGTGAGCGTCGGGGTGGCAACCTCACGGGATGCGAGCAGCGCGGCCGAGCTGCTCCGCAACTCCGACCAAGCGATGTACTGCGCCAAGCGCAACGGGCGCGCCCGCTGCGAG
>CAZLEC010000468.1:0-4076 GCA_964558245.1 uncultured Burkholderiales bacterium
TCCACAACGTGTTCGTGAGCCGTGACGACATCGCCATCATCGTGACCGGCCTCGCCGTGTTCATCGGGCTCACGGCCATGCTGCGGTACTCGGCGATCGGCCTGCGGATGCGAGCGGTCGTGGAGAGCCCGCGCCTCACCGAGCTCGCCGGGGTGAACGCCGACCGCTCGAGCATGGTGTCGTGGATCATGTCGAGCGCGGTCGCCGGCATTGCCGGGGTGCTGCTCACGCCGGTGTTCGCGGGGCAGGTCGTGTACTCGAGCTACGAGACGCTCGTGATCGCCGCGATCGCCGCGGCGGTGGTGGGCGGCCTCGGGAGCATCCCCCTCGCGTACGCCGGGGGTCTCGGCCTCGGCGTGTTGCAACAGATCCTCGACCGCTACCTCCCGACGCAGAGTGTGTTCGCGAGCGGTTTGCGCCCCGCGTTGCCGTTCGTCGTGCTGTTCCTGGTACTGATCTTCTCGCCGAAGTCGACGCTGCGCCGCGCGGTCTCGGACCCCCTCTCCGGGGTCGATCCGCCGCCGCCCGCGCCCGCGCACCTCGACCGCAGCGCGACGCTCACGAACGCCACTCGTGGGGTCGGCATCGTGTTCTTCGCCGGGATCGCGTACTACCTGTTCTTCCACGCCAACGACTCGTGGGTCGACCTGGCGGTGCGCGCCGCGATCCTGTCCGTCATCTTCCTCTCCGTGACGGTCATCACCGGTTTCGCGGGCCAGATCTCCCTGTGCCAGGCGACGTTCGCGGCGATCGGCGCGTGCGCCACCGGGCAGCTCGCCACCAATCAAGGCCTGTCGGTGATCCCGGCGATGTTTGTCGGGGCGATCATCGCGGCCGCCGTGGGCGCCCTGGTCGCGATACCCGCGCTCCGCCTGGGCGGGATCTTCCTCTCGCTCGCGACGCTGGCGTTCGCGTTCTTCTTCGATCACGTGCTGCTGAACTACAGCTGGATCGGCGGCGGGAGCCTGCCGATCGCGGCGCCCCGGCCACTCATGGGGTCGATCAGCTTCAACAGCGACAAGGCGTTCCTCGTGCTGACCCTGATCATCCTCACCCTGGTCTCGATCGCGGTGATCTGGGTGCGGAGCGGCACGACGGGTCAGTACCTCGACGCAATGCGCGGCAGCGAAGTCGGCGCGGCGTCGATCGGCATCAACCGCAACCGCGCGCGCATCGTCGCGTTCGCGCTGTCGGCCGCGATCGCGGGCCTCGGAGGCGGCCTCTTCGCGTCGTACGAGCGCGCCGCCAACGTCGACGCGCACTTCGCTCCGGAGTTCGGGCTCGTGTGGATCGTGCTCGTCGTCACGCTGGGTTCGCGTACCGTCGAAGGCGCGATCAACGCGGCCATCGGCTTCGTGTTCTTCGAAGCGGTCGTGCTGCCCACGTGGATTCCGTTCATCATCGACCACGTGCAGCCCTGGTACCACATGAGCTCGCTCCCGGCGGGCCTGCAGCCGATCCTCTTCGGTCTCGGCGCGTTCACCTACGCGAAGCACCCGGAGGGCATTCTCGAGTTCCAGAAGCGCCGGTCACTCGCACGCATACAGGCGCTCATCGATCACTTCAAGCGTGGGGGCCCGGCCGGCGCGACTTCGTCGGGAGTGTCCGACTCCAAGGGTCCTTCCGTTGCCGCCGCCGGCGCCGGAGGCCAGCCGTGAGCTTGCTGGAGGCGCACAGCGTCACCAAGACGTTCGCCGGTATCAGCGCGCTCAACGAAGTGAGCCTCGAGGTCGACTCCGGTGAGCTCGTCGGCCTCATCGGGCCGAACGGCGCGGGGAAGACCACCTTCTTCAACTGCCTGCTCGGCCTGCTCAAGCCCGACGGCGGGAGCATCCGCTTCGACGGCAAGGACCTGACGCGTGTGCCCACCCACGGACGCGCGCGGCTCGGGATCGCGCGCACGTTCCAGCGCATCGAGCTGTTCGTCGGCATGACGCCGCGTCAGCACTTCCTCGTTGCCGATCGGGTGCGCACGGGTCGGGGCGCGCTGTGGAAGGACCTCATCCACCGGGGTGGGCCCACACGCGACGAGCAGGCGCGGGCTCAGACGACTGTTGATCTCCTCGGTCTCGGTGCCGTCGCCGACCGTCCCGTCGAGTCGTTGAGCCTCGGCGTCGGACGCTTGGTCGAGATCGGGCGCGCCCTCGCGACCCAACCGCGGATCGTGCTCCTCGACGAGCCGTCCTAGGGGCTCGACCGCGGCGAGACCGCCGAGCTCGCCGAGACGTTGAAGACGGTGCACCGCGAGCACGGCACGGCGATCCTGCTCGTCGAGCACGACGTCGAGCTCGTCCGCACGTTCGTGAATCGCGTGTACGTGCTCGACTTCGGCACGCTCATCGCCTCGGGTGAGACCGCATCGGTGTTCGCCGAGGGTGCGGTGCGCAAGGCGTATCTGGGCGACGTGGTCTGATGGCTGCCGCGTCCGAGCCCACGGCGGCTGCACTGCTCGAGCTCCAAGACGTCGAGGCCGGCTACGGGCCGTTCCGCGCGATCTTCGGGGTCACGCTGGGCATCCATGAAGGCGGTGCGCTCGCCCTGCTCGGATCGAACGGCGCCGGAAAGACGACGATCGCCCGCGTGTGCTCCGGGCTCATCACGCCCACGCGCGGCACCGTGCGCTTCGGCGGCAAGGACATGACCGGCGCGCCGCCCTACGAGTACGCGCGATCGGGCGTGGTGCACGCGCCCGAGGGGCGCTCGGTGTTCGCGTCGCTGACGGTCGAGGAGAACCTCGAGCTCACGTTCCGGCGCAGTCGCGGGCGCAACGGCGTGCGCAGCGCGCTCGACTCCGCCTACGAGCTGTTCCCGCGCCTGGGCGAGCGGCGCCGCCAGCTCGCGGGCACGCTCTCGGGTGGGGAGCAGCGGATGCTCTCGCTCTCTCGCGTGCTCGTGGAGCGGCCCCGGCTGCTGATCGCCGACGAGCTGTCACTCGGCTTGGCGCCAATCGTGGTCGACGAGGTGTACCGCACCTTGGCGACGATCCGCGACGCGGGCACGACGCTGTTGATCGTCGAGCAGCACGTGCAGCACGCGCTCGCGCTGGCCGACGAGGCGGTCGTGTTGACCAAGGGTGAGGTTGCCTACTCGGGACCCGTGTCGGAGCTGGGCGATCTGCACTCCCGGCTCCTCGGCGGCGCGTCAGCGGAGTGATCGCGGGGCGTCGGCGGCACCGCCCGCGCCGAACACCGCGCGCTGGGTCACGAGTGCGAGCGTGTCGACGATCTCGTCGCGGCGGGCGCGAACCTGACCCGCGAGTGCGTAGTAGTTGAGGCGCTCGAACATCGCGACGAGCGCGAGTGCGGCGATCGTCGGATCGAGGTCCGGCGGCGCGGCCTGCTCGATGCGGATGGTCAACACCCGGGTGAAGCGAACCATTACGTCGTTGCCGAGCCGGCCGAACTCGTGACTCCCGATCTCGGCCTCGGTCCACGCGCGAATGACCGGTCCGAACCGGTCGTAGAGGTCGGCGAAGCGCGAGATCCACTCGTGCAAAGACTCCTGGCCGGCGGGGCCGGGCACGAGCGGACCGAGCGACTCCGCGAGTGTCTGCATCTCGTCGGACACCTCGGCCGCGAGCGCGCGGAAGAGGTCCTCCTTGTTGGAGAAGTACAGGTAGAAGGTCCCGTGCGAGGTCTTGGCGAGCTTCACGATGTCGTCGACGCGCGCCGCGAAGTAACCCTTCGCCGCGAACACCTCGACCCCCGCGTCGAGGAGCTGGCGCATCGTGCGTTGACCCCGGGCCCGCAACTCTCGCGGCGGTGGGGCCGCGGCGCGGACGCGGTTGCGAGCCGGAGGCGTCGCCTCCCGCCGCGCGCGCGGACCGTCGGCTCTCCCCTTCGCTCGCGCCACGGCGTGAGGGTACGTGGACCCGACGCCCGTGTCACCTTTCCGGCCGCTCGGCCTGACTGCGTCCGGCTCGCGCCGCTACGCTCTGACGCCGGTGTCAGGTGGATCCGGTCCAACGCCCGGCCGAGAGACGTGCCGGAGAGACTTGCCCAGAGATGTTGTCCGAGAGACTTGGTGGTGACGCGTGAGCGCGACTGATGTGACGTACTCGACCGTGCAGGTGGGCG
>CAZLEC010000469.1:0-4075 GCA_964558245.1 uncultured Burkholderiales bacterium
AGAGCGGATCCTGCTGGGTGAGCGGAGGGTCCGGCGACACTACCACGAGCAGGTCGCCGGTCGCACCCCGCAGGTCCGAGCTCAGATCGATGTTCGACTCCGTGAGCTCGTGCCCACCGCCGTCGACCGTGAGCGTCGTGCTCGAGACCCGCGGCCAGGTGGCAAGCAACGACGCATCGTTCCCCCACCGGTCGAGGAGGTTCTGGTAGTCGAGCCAACGCGAGGGGTCGGTGGCGTACACGTCGACCTTCAACGTCTGGTGCCCGACCGAGGTGACCGACACCGACGGCTTCGCCGCCGACGGGTCCGTCGTGGTGAGCGACTGTGAGAACGGCACCAGCTCGGGCGTCGCCTCACCGACGTCGAAGGTCTCGACCGCGGTCGCGCCGAGCGTCTGGCCGAACTCGTCACCCAGCCGGGCCGGGAGCCGAACGACGTAGTGCGTGTCGTGCTTCGTGTCGGCGTTGATCGTCAGCGTGTTTCCCTCGACGCCGATCGTCGCGGCCAGCGCGGGCGAGATCTTCACTTTGCTTCCGTCGAACGCCTTCGCGTCGAGCGCGTTGTTGAACGTGACGGTGAAGACGGACCCGGGCCGGCAACCTTCGCCGTACCCGCATCGCGTGCCGGTGATCGCGAGCGCGGAGTACGTCGTGGCGGTGTAGGTCGAGGCGGTCGTCGTGGTGCGCGGGCCCTCGGCCGACGGGGTGCCGGGGCCGATGGAGATCATCAGCGTCGAGCCGTGCGGTAACGACGACACCGGCCGGAAGGCGACCCAACGGCCGGCCGGCGTGTCCACCGACACCTGGTGCACGTGATCGTCGGCGACAATCTCGGCGCTCGTGGCCTGGCGGATCGCGGTCTTGGTCGCGCCCGCGTAGAGCGAGATGCTGTTGATCACCGACGCGGGATCGACGCGCTGATCGAACGTGGCGATGAAGACCGGCGTCGTGTCGACCGTCGTGTTCTCGGGAGCGAACGTCAGCACCTTCGGCGGTGGTGTACGGAACGTCCACTGCACCGCCTGCCCGAGCCGGTTGCCGGTTTCCGACGTCGTGCCGGCCGGGATGTCGACGGTGTAGCTGGTCGCCATCGGGAGACGATCGACGGATCCGGTGAACTCGAACCGCAACGTGCGGGTGCCGATCCAGCGCCACGTTCCCGGGAGCGCCGGCGTGACGTGCACCGGGACATGAGCCTGGTCGAGTTGCGAGAGCGTGCCGAGCGGGACCATTGGTTGGCTGAACGTCACGCTGAGATCGGGTGCGATGTCGACGTCGCCGATGGGTTGGTACCGCAACACCTGCAACGGACCGGTCGGCGTGGGGGCGGGCTTGGGTGTCGGCGCCGATCCGCCGAACGGCTTCGTGACCGTGGCGCCCACTCGCGGTCGCGGCAACGACTCCGGCGGTCGCTTGAACGCGGTCGCGCCGACGCCGGTTTTGAACGGCGGCAAGCGGTCCACGACCGCCGAGACCGCGCGAGTGTCGAGCTTGTCCCCGGTGACGACCGGCACGGCCGCCGCCGCGGCAGCCGTGGGATGACCGGCGGTGAGCGCGACCGCGAACGGCCCGGTCGTACGCCCGAACGGCCGCACGGGCACAACCGGCTTGGGGGGCCGCGGCGTCGCCTTGGAACCGCCGCCGCTACACGCGCCCGCGATCAGGGTCATGCACAACGCGGTGGTTATCCAACGGACTCGTCTCGACCTCATATCGCTTTTTCCCCCGTCGGCACGGTCCTCACAATGCCGTATACGACTCCGCGGATCGTGGTCCGGTTCCCGCCCCCGTGAAATCCCGTCCGCGGGCCCGGGCCGACCAAACGGTTGGGGCCCCGGCGGCGTGTCCCTCTCCGTGGCGACCCGTGCCGGCGCGGCGATCTTGCTCGGGGCCCTGGTCGTGAGCGCCTGCAGCAGTGGGGTCGTCGCCCACCAGGCGTCGAGCACCAGGCGGAGCGCCGTGCCGAGCCCGACGGTGACTGCCGCGCCCACGACGACGACCACGACCGCGCCCGCGCTCGTCCCGTGGAAGGGCCCGGTCGAGCACCTCTTCTTCCACACGCTCGTGATCCACCCCGAGTTGGCGTTCACCAGCGAGCCCATCGGTCAGGGTTTCCGAGAATGGTTCGTGACCGTCGGCGAATTCCGCAAGATCCTCGCACAGCTCTACGCCAACGGTTGGACGCTGGTCGACATCGACCGGGCCGCGCGCGGCCAGGCGCGAGTGCCACCCGGTCGCCGGCCGCTCGTCATCTCCGAAGACGACGTGAACTACTACGACAACACGCGTGCGCGCGGCCTCGGTTGGAAGCTGGCGCTCGACTCGCACGGCAACGTCGAGGTCGAAGAGCACGACCAGTCGGGAGTCCACCTCACCGACCATGACCTCGTACCGATGATCGACGAGTTCGTCGCGCGCCATCCACTCTTCTCGGCCGACGGCGCGAAGGGCGTTCTTGCAGTCACCGGCTACGAGGGCGTGCTGGGTGAGCGCGTCAACGACCGCACCGCTCCCGGGTGGCCGGCCGCAGTCGCGCGAGCGAAGAAGCTCGCGGCGCGTCTCCGGGCGACGGGCTGGAAGTTCGCGAGCCACAGCTACGCGCACGACGACGAGACGAAGATCTCGGTCGCGAGGTTGATCCACGACTCGACCGAATGGAAGACCCAGGACGAGCCGATCGTCGGCCCGACCGACGTGTACGTCTACCCGTACGGCGCCGGCTTCCCGATCGACTCGCCCCAGATCGACGTGCTGCGCAAGTTCGGTTTCACCGTCCTGTGCGACATCGACGTGGTCGCGAGACTCACCGTCGCGAACGGCGTGATCGTGATGACCCGGCGCCACATCGACGGCGTCTCGTTCGCCGATCAGCCGAAGGCGCTCGCACAGTTCTTCAACGTGTCGACCGTCGAGGACTACGCCGCGCGCGGGGAGACCCCGTAGCGCCGGGAAGCGATGCTCCGAGGGTCACAATGCTTCGCGGAGCTCGCGGCGCGACCTGACTCCGATCGTGAACACCTTGCGCATGTGCCACTCCACCGTGCGCGGACTGATGAACAGCTCGGTGCCGATCTCCGGGTTCGTTCGCCCGGCCCGGGCGAGCCGGGCGATCTCGGCCTCCTGGGCGGTGAGCTCTTCGCGCGTCTCGACCGACCGCTTGCGCACGGTCTCCCCGGTCGCGAGCAGCTCGCGTCGGGCCCGCTCCGCGAATCCCGCCATGCCCATGTCGTCGAAGCGGACGAGGGCGGTGCGAAGTTGCTCCCGCGCGTCCACCCGGCGGCTCTCCCGGCGCAGCCACTCGCCGTACACGAGATGGGCGCGAGCGAGATGAATCGCGAGAGAGCCGCGCGACAGCCGTTCGATCGCCTCCTGGTACAGCGCCTCGGCGTCGGCGCCGCCGGTCAGCATCCGGAGTTGACGCTGCGCGCGAGCTTCAGCGCGCGGCGTGAGCGCAGCCCTACGCGCCGCGCAGCCTCGGATTCCGGATCGCTCGCATCCAGCGACTCCCGACGAATTGCCCGGGAGCACGGGCGGCGGCGCCCGCGAGCTCGGGGAGCACACCCGCGCCGTCGGGTGGCGCGGGAGCAACCGGGCGATTGGCGATTCGCCGGGGCAATGCGAACACGACGAGATCCCGTATGCGCAGTCGGGTCTCGGCGGGCGCGCCGGCCACCTCCGGCCGGCTGGCGCCGGTGTTCGCGAGGAAGAAGCTGACAACCGACCGGGCGTTGAACGCCTCGGTGTCGTCGGGACAGCGGACGTCGCGGACTGCGCTCCGGACCTCGTGACCGATCGCGGCCAGGGCGGCCCACTCGGGACTCGGCGCCCGGGGCCGGGTCACCTCACCGAACAGGCGCCACTCGACCTGCTGGCGGTGCATCTCGTCGACCGCGGTGAACGAGATCGCCGCGAACGCTCCGAGGGTCCTGCGCATCACCTCGGAGCACAACGGCGGCGGGCCGGTGGCTTCGGACGTCGTCTCGCGGTAGTGCGCCTCCCACCATTCCCGGGAGCCGAGCACGTGATCGAGGGTTCGCTGCCAGAGGCCGGAATCGCCCGTGTGCCCAGGGCCCGGC
>CAZLEC010000470.1:0-4075 GCA_964558245.1 uncultured Burkholderiales bacterium
CTTCAGCTGGAAGCCCGAAGTGGGGATGCCGGCGTTGTTCACCAGGATGTCGACCGGGCCGGTCTCCTCCCGCATGCGCAGGATCTTGGTCGGGCTCGTCACGTCGGCCTTCACCGGCTGCGCCGAGTGCGGCGCGCCCAACTCCCGAGCGACCTCCGCGGCGCGTTCTTCGTAGATGTCGTTGACCCACACGAACGCGCCCGCGTCGACGAGCGCGCGCCCGATGGCCGCACCCACGCCGTTGCCGCCGCCGGTCACCAGCGCGCGCCGGCCTTCGCAACTGATCTCGAGCGCCACGCCTTCGTGCTCTCAGACTTCCATCACGACGGGGATGACGATCGGACGCCGCCGCGTGCGCTCGTCGATGAACTTGCCCAGCGATCGGCGCGCGTGCCGGCGGAGCGTGTCGAGGTCGTAGGCGCCCTCGGCGATCGTCGCTTCGATCGCGACCGCGACCGCCTGCTTGGCCTCCTCGATCAGGTCTTCCGCCTCGGGCCCGTAGACCCAACCGCGCGTCACGATCTCGGGTCCGGTCACGACTTCGCCGGCCTGGGTGTCGACGGTCACGATGACGACGACGACACCTTCCTCGGAGAGCGCCTTGCGGTCGCGCAGCACCCCGTGACCGATGTCGCCGACGATCCCGTCGACGTACATGTAGCCGGCGGGCACCGCGCGTCGCTCGCCGTACGCGCCGTCGGCGGTGAGCGTGATGACGTCGCCGTCTTCGCAGATGATGACCCGATCCGCGGCGACGCCGACGTCGCGCGCCAGCTGCGCGTGATGTACGAGATGGCGGTACTCGCCGTGCACCGGCACGAACCACTCCGGTGAGAGGAGGTTGAGCAGGAACTTCAGCTCTTCCTGCGAGGCGTGACCCGAGACGTGCACCGGTGAGGTGCGATCGTGCACGACCTCGGCGCCCGCACGGTGCAACGAGTCGATGACGCGTGACACGTTCGACTCGTTGCCGGGAATGGCGTGGGCGCTGATCACCACGACGTCGTCGGGAGAGATCTTGACGTGCTTGTGCTCGTGCGCCGCCATGAGCGACAACGCGCTCATCGGCTCGCCCTGCGAACCCGTGCACACGATGCACACTTCTTCGGGTGCGAGCTTGGGCGCCTCGTCGATGTCGATGACCGCCCAGTCGGGAATGTCGATGAAGCCGCGCTCGCGCGCCATCGAGATGTTCTGTTGCATCGACCGGCCGACAAACGCGATCTTGCGGCCGTTGGCGATCGCGGCTTGCGCGACCTGCTGCACGCGGTGCAGGTGTGACGCGAAGCTCGTGACGATGAATCGCTTGTCGGGGTACTCCCGGAAGAGCGATCGCATCGCCGCGCCGACCGTCGACTCCGACGGGGTGAACCCCGGACGTTCGGCGTTGGTGGAGTCGGCCATGAGCAGCCGGACCCCGCCCTCGCGGCTCGCGATCTCGCCGAGGAGCGCCAGGTTCGTGCGACGCCCGTCGACCGGCGTGAGGTCGAGCTTGAAGTCGCCGCTGTGGATGATCGTGCCGACCGGCGTGAAGAACGCGATCGCGAATCCCTCCGGGACCGAGTGCGTGACCGGGATGAACTGGCAGTCGACCGGGCCGATGCGCCGCCGTTCGCCGTCGGTGACCGGGATCAGCTCGGTGCGGTCGAGCATGCCCGCTTCCTCGATGCGGTTGCGCGCCAGCGCGAGCGAGAGGGCCGATCCGTAGACCGGGACCGAGATGTCGCGGAGCAGGAACGCGATCCCGCCCGCGTGGTCTTCGTGGGCGTGGGTGAGCAGGATCGCCTCGACCCGCTCGGCGTTCTCGCGCAGGTACGTGAAGTCGGGGAGCACGAGGTCGACGCCCGGCATGTCGGCGTCGGGGAACATGATCCCGCAGTCGACGAGGAGGATCCGCTCGTCGACCTCGATGCAACAGCAGTTGCGCCCGATCTCCCCCAGCCCGCCCAGGAAGACGATGCGGACCGAGTCACTCATTGCGCGGACGGTATCACCGCCTCCGCAGGCGGCCGCGCAGGCCGGGACACGTCACGGCAATCGGGCAGGATGGGGAGACAATGGCACGATGAGCGAACGCGGATCCCTCATCGATCGAGCGACGCAGGCCTGGGTTCGCGTCACCGGCCGGAAGGTCGACCTCACGGATCACCCGTGGCTCGACGGCCCCGTCGGTGATCCGAGGGTCATCGGCGACGAGTGGGTCGCTCGCGAAGCGAATCGGCTGAAGGGTGAGCTCTTCGAGGGCGGCGGACTCCTCGCGTCGGTTGGACTCCTGAAAGGTGACGGATTCGACCCGGACGCGCTCTCCCCGGCAGTCGTCGACTTCTACGAACGCACGACGGAATGGCGCCTCGACGTGTGGTCACAGTGGTGCCCCGCAGCCCTTCCCGGGGGATGGCTCCTGTCGGCAGTGTTCGCGCGCCGGCTCCAGCAGCTGGCGCTGCCGTTGCGTCCGCTCGATGTCGCCCAGGGGATGGAGAGCCGCGTCGTCTCGCTCCGCGACAGCGTCGGGAGGCAACTCGGCGCCGCGTGGCTGCGAACGCTGCGATCGACCGGACAAGTCGTGTACAGCGGCTGGTACGGGACAGTGCAACTACCTCGCACGCTCGACCCCAGCATCAGAGTCATGTTTCCCCTTCCGAACGGGAGTGTCGCAGTGTTCTTGCGCCCGTCGGTAGAACCCGGCGGCGCGTTGACACTGACT
The DNA here is from genome assembly GCA_964558245.1 of uncultured Burkholderiales bacterium. GTDB lineage: Bacteria > Actinomycetota > Acidimicrobiia > IMCC26256 > PALSA-610 > JBBQER01. The sequence goes on from CAZLEC010000470.1 coordinate 2,705, forward strand.
TCGCCGATCGGCGAGTTCGGCGACGACGGCGCGTACTTGATCGTGCGTGCCGGCGGCCGCTCGGCATTCGTTCGTCGGGTACCGCTGGCGGAACAGTTCCGCGTGTACGTCGACGACGAGGGCACGCTGCGGACAGACCACGCGCTCACCCTGTGGTCGATTCCGGTGATACGCCTCCACTACCGACTCGAACGCAAGCCGACCACTCCCTCGTAGGAGCGCGGCAACGCCGGTCAAAGCTGCGGTCGCCGGTTGTCCTGTTGCTTCAGCCACCAGCGAAAGCCGCGACCCGCGAACGGCTCGTCCGCGAACCGGAGCACGACGTGCAGGTGCGCGTGGAACACCTTCTGACCGGCTGCGGTTCCGGTGGCCCAGCCAATCGTGTAGCCGTCGGGCGCATACCGCGTGTCGAGCCGGCGCTTCGCCTCGTTCAGCAACTCGAACGTCGCGGTGACCTCCGCCGGCGTGAGATCGAAGACCGTCGGCCGGTGCGCCTTCGGGACGATGATCCCGCTGCCGCGCAGGCCCTCTCCGTCGTCGGAGTTCCCGAAGAGGCAGAGCTCGTTCTCGATGTACACCGGCGAGCCGAACGAACGGAACGCCTCGAGGTCGCAGAACTCGCAGTCGTCGCTCGCCATCCGCTCCGCTCCCTACTTCTGGCGAGGAATTGTGACGCGGGACTGTCTCGAACGACAGCCGGCCGCCCCGAGGGGCGGCCGGTGTCGCGCGGGGGCGGGCGAGCTGGCTATGCGACCGCGGCTTCGCGGTCCTTGGAAACCTCGTCGAGCATGGCGTACTCCTCGCCGGTGTCGACCCAGTCCTCGAACTGGATCACGCCCAGCTCCGTGAACCGCTTGCGGAGCAAGCCGTTGTTGCGGTCGAGCAGACCGAGCTTCTTGCAGTTGGGGACGATCTTGGAGAACAGGATGTTCTGGAATTCCTTGCGGCCCTCGTCGACCATGACCAGACGCACCGCGTCCTTCACCGGCACGCCCATGCGCTCCCAGACCTCTTGCTGCAGGAAGCGGTCGCGCATCCGGACGGCAGCCTCGAAAGTGAACTCCTGGCGGTCCTTCATCTCGGCGTCGCTGAGCTCCTTGTAGTACTCCTGCAACGAGAGCACACCGAACGCGACGTGACGGGCTTCGTCGCTCATGACGTAGCGGAGCAGCTTCTTGAGCAGCGGCTCGCTCGTCATCTGGTACAGGAAGCCGAACGCGGCGAGCGCCAGACCCTCGACCATGATTTGCATCCCGAGATAGGCGATGTCCCAACGCGGATCGCGAAGAATGTCGTCGAGGATGCCCTTGAGGTTGTCGTTGATGCCGTACTGGCTGCCGAGCTTCTCGTCGAGGTAGCGCGCGAACACCT
>CAZLEC010000471.1:0-4074 GCA_964558245.1 uncultured Burkholderiales bacterium
GCTGCACGTGAAGTCGTCTTCGTCGAGCGCGAACGCCCAGATCGGCCGGAGCTCGAACCAGGTGTTGTGCGCGGGGTCGATCATCTCGGCTCCGTAGCTGGTGTCGTACTTGTCGTTCTCGAGCTCGAGGGCGCGCCGGAGCCGGTGGGGATCGGTGACCACGAGGGCGTCACCTTCGAGCACGACGGGTTCGTAGGCGTTGTCGGTCGCGACGGAACAACGCGGCGAGCGGCGCAGGTTGGTCGCCTTGCGCGACGCGTTCGCGCTGCTGAACCACAACGCTTCGCCGTCCCACACGCCCCAGACCGGCATGAGGTGCGGTCGGGCATCGGGGCGAGCCGTGGCCAGCCAGTAGTCGTGCGACGCGGTGAGCCGTTCCTGCGCCCACTGCCACGAGAGGAGCCCGGTTCCTTCGTTGGGCCCGAGCAGTCCGTAGCCGGGCATGAGCGGTCGGCTCGCGAGCGGCTGTGGGTCCGCTCGCGGAGTTGTACGCGGCGCGGTCTCCACCCGTACAGCATGGCCCGCGCCCGAGGTCGTGCGCTCGTCGGTGCGGTGCCCGGCTCAGGGACGTGCGGCACCGACGGGATTTTGTCCCATCGGCTGGATGCGCACGTAGTCGCCGGTGTGGGTGGCTGCGATCTGCAGGCCGCCGCCGATGTACATCGCGACGTGCTCGCTGCCACCCGGACCCCAGAAGAGCAGGTCGCCCGGCTCGAGCTGGTCGAAGGGAACGTGGGGGAACATCGCGAACTGCGCACCCGAGTAGTGAGGCATGGAGACGCCGGCCGCGGCCCACGCCATCATCGTCAGGCCGGAACAGTCGTACGTGTTGGGGCCGGCGGCCGCGTACTGATACGGCTTGCCGAGCTGCGCTTCGGCGTACGAGATCGCCGCCGCCGCCCGTGGTGACGGGGCGGGCAGGTTCGGGATCGCACCGGCGCCGACGTCGGATGCCGGCACCTGGGATGCACCGTTGCCTTCGTGCGACAACTGGTCGAGCGCAGCCTTGACGGCCGCGGCCTGCCGTGCCTTCTCCTGCGCGATCAGTGTTGCGATCTCGCCCTTCACCTGGGAGAGCAACTCGGTTTCCTGCGAGTTGGCTTCTTGCACCTTCTGCTGCGCCTCGGCGATGAAGTCGCGCTTCTGCTTGGCTGCGCTCACTTCGTGGTCGAGTCGCTGGCGTTGGATCTTCAGGTCCTGCTGCGCCCGCACGAGGTTCGAGATGAGTTGCTCGTCGTTCCCGGTGGCGACTGCGCCGTATTGCGTGCGCACTCCCAACTCGTCGACCGACTGGATGTTGGTGTTGGGGAGCAGCGATGTGGGGTCCTGCGCGCCTTGGTAGAGCTCGGCGCCACGGGCGGCGACGAGACTGCTGAGCTGTTGGTGCTGCGCTTCGGCCGATGCGAGATGACGCTTCGCCTCGGCGACGCCGGTCTGCGCGTTCTGGTACTCGAGCACGGCGCCGTTGTATTGCTCGCCGAGCGCGGCGATCTTGTCGCCGTTGCTCTGGATCTCCTGCTCGAGTTGCGCGGCTTCCTGCTTCTTGTCGTCGATCGTCGAGCCGCCGGCGCGCAACGGGCTCAACGCGCCGAGCAACATCATCGCGACGACCACCACGAGTGGTGTGCGGAGGTGCCGGGTCACGATTGCCCCGAGCGCCGACAATTCGTGCGGACGCGTGAGGCGAGTTGGACCGCCGGGGGGCGACCGGTGCGCGCGTCGAGACAGCTCAGCGGCGTAAACACGGTGACGGCAGGCTACGCGTTGGGCTCGGCGGTTGCCAAAAGGCGGCCAGGAATCCCGCTGACCAGGCTGTTTCGGCGGGGGTTCACTGTGAGCGGTCGGAGTTCCACGAGCGTCATTTGTCGGTACGCGCGGCCCGAGTATTGAGCGAAATTTGTGCGCGCGCCGCTTCAGTTCGGGAGCGTCAGTGCGCGATCGCGAGGAGTCCGCCGGCCAGGCCCGCGAGCCCGAACCCGTACACGAGCGTCAGCGACCGCGCCTTCGTGCGGAGCGCGAGGCGCGCACCGAACCCGGCCGCGGGCGCGGACGCGATCCCGAACGCAAGGGTCAGAGACCAGTCGATGTGGCCGAGCCACGCGTGCACCAACGTGCCCGGAACGGCCAGACACGTTGCCAACACGAGCGACGTGCCGAGCGCGCGATGAATGGGCATGCCGAGCACGCTCATGAACAGCGGCGCGAGCAGAAAACCGCCGCTGTTTCCGAGCAGGCCGGAGACGAAGCCGACGATCCCGACGACCACGAGCACGCGCGCGAGCGTCGTGTGCTCGTCTCGATCTTGCGCGCCGTGCGAGTTGCGACTCAGGAGAATGCGCAGACCGAACACGAGAAGGACCACGTCGGTCGCGACGACGAGCGGGCCGCCCGGAATCCATCTCGTCAACAACGCGCCGGCGACTGTGGCGGGCAACCCGATCGGCAGGCCGAGGCGAACGACGCGCCGGTCGACGTCGCCGGTGCGTGCGTACACGCGGCTCGCGAGCCACGTCGACGGAATCGTCGCCGGGAGCGGCGACGCGATCGCGACGATCGCGGGAACGCCGAGGAGGTGCAGGAGGGGGGTCGCGATCGCGGAGCCGCCCTTGCCGAACGCGCCCGACAAGAAGCCGACGCCGACGCCGACGAGGATCGCGCCGAGGAGCACGTGCAGGGTCACGACTCGATTCAACGGCACCGAGAGCCATAGATCAATCCTCTTTGATCTCTAGGTATCATAGATAAAAGCTATGAGAGGGTGCCGAGGGACCGACCCGGGAGGAGCCACCGATGGATGTGCGGCAGGTCGAGTACGTGTTGGCGGTGGTCGATCGGGGCAGCTTCACCAAGGCGGCGGCGTCGATGGACATCAGCCAGCCGTCACTTTCCGACGGGATCCGCCGGCTCGAGGCCGAGCTCGACGTGCGGCTCTTCCACCGCCTCGGGCGGTCGGTCGAGCTGACCGACGCCGGGCACGCGTTCGTGGGCCCGGCGCGCCAGCTCGTGCGCGACCGCCAGGCGGTGATCGAGTCGGTCGCGGGCGTGCGCGGCCTGCATTCGGGCACGCTCGACTTCGTGTCGTTGTCGACGCTCGCCGCGGACCCGCTGGGTCGGCTCGTCGGCCGCTTCCGCAAGGCCCACCCCGGCATCGTCGTGCACATCGCCGCGCCCGACGACCTCTCGGCGGTCGACGCGATGGTGCTCGACGGGCGGTGCGAGTTGGGGCTCACCGAGCTGCCGCCCCGCCGCGAGGAGCTGGTTTCGGTGTCGCTCGAACGCCAGGAGATCGTGGCGGTGTGCCCACCTCGCACCCGGCTTCCCGCGCCGGGCCGGTTGCCGGTGGCCAGGCTCCGGGACATGCCGTTGGTGACCACGCCTCGAGGGCTCTCGACGCGCGACCTGCTCGATCGGGCCCTGGCCGCCGCGGGAGTGGAGCCGCTCATCGCCGTCGAGACCTCGCAGCGCGAGGCCATCGCGCCGCTCGTGCTGGCCGGCGCCGGCACCTCGTTCCTGCCGGCCGGGCTCGCCGACACCCTGGCCGCGCAGGGTGCGGTGGTCGCGAGGCTCGTGCCCACGCTCACCCGCACGATCGGCCTGGTGCACCGCCCGGCGCCGCTCTCGCCTGCGGCTCGGGCGTTCGTGGAGCTGGCGCGTCCGAAGCGCGGCCGCTGAGCCCGAATCGGCCGCGGCGGGAACCATCATCGACCGGAGCGGGTTTACGGTGTCGTCAGCCGTTCCTCAGAGGAAGAGACCGAGCTATGTCGATGTTCTCGCGTCGAGACAAGGGTCAACTGCCGACTGCCGAGGAGGCGCTCCCGGGCCGGCCCGAGCGCCCGTTCGCGGTGCCCGACCGGCACTTCGTGCTCGGCACGCCGCTCGAGTCGCCCTTCCCCGAAGGCTTCCAGCAGGCGCTGTTCGCGATGGGCTGCTTCTGGGGTGAGGAGCGCAAGTTCTGGCAGACCGAAGGCGTGTACACCACGGCGGTCGGTTACGCGGGCGGGTTCACTCCGAACCCCACCTACGAAGAGGTGTGCAGCGGGCGCACCGGCCACACCGAGGTCGTGTTCGTCGTGT
>CAZLEC010000472.1:0-4073 GCA_964558245.1 uncultured Burkholderiales bacterium
TCGATACCCGACGTAACAGGGCTCTCGTTGTCGTCGGTCGCGTGCCCGAGCGAGACGAGCTGTTTCGCGACGGGCTACGGGACCACCTATCCGCAGAAGACATTCGTGGAGCACTGGGACGGCAACGCGTGGGCGGCGATGTCGACTCCCAACATCGCGAACACCGATAGCAGCCTCTCGAGGATCGCGTGTGCATCCGCGACCCTGTGCTTCGCGGTCGGCACAGCCGGCAACGGCCCGGTGACCCCGCGCACGCTCGTCGAGCAATGGGACGGGACGTCGTGGACGATCGTTGCCAGCCCCAATCCCTCCGGCACGAACCTTTTCCCCTTCCTCACCGACGTGGCGTGTCCGAGTGCGACGGCGTGTTACGCGGTCGGTAACTACACCCAGGGGCGGACAGAGAAGACGATCATCGAGCGCTGGGACGGCGCCAAGTGGTCAATGGTCACGAGCCCCGATGTCGAGGGTGACATCACCGGTCTCGCGTGCCCGACCGCGGCCAACTGTTTCGCCGTGGGCCCGGCACAGAAGGGCTCGAACGGAGCGCTCCACTCCGTCGCCCTGCGCGGCGGCACCGGGAGCTGGTCGACCGTCGCTTATGGGGCGGACGAACCGGGAAGGGACATCATCAGGGACGTCGCCTGCGCGAGCCCGAGCACGTGCTTCGCGGTCGGGTACAACGGGTCGAAGAACCCCGTGACGATCGAGCAGTGGAACGGCACGGCTTGGACGAACCTCACCGTTCCACAACCCAGCCTGCCCGATAGCACGCTGTCCGACGTTGCGTGCGCGGGAACGGTGTGCTTCGCGGTCGGTCATTCGGAGGCGCCGCTGGGCCACCCGACGAACGCCCTTATCGCGCGGCAGACGCCGAGCGGCTGGAAGGTGGTGACCAGCCCGAGCCCGAAGGGTGGACAGCTGGTCACGCTGACCGGCATCTCGTGCCCGACCCCCACGCTGTGCTTCGCGGCCGGTCACTCCGACCAGAAGACGCTGATCGAACGCTGGAACGGCAAGGCGTGGTCGATCGTGCCGAGCCCGAACAACCCACAATGGGGCGGCCAGCTCACCGACGTCTCGTGCGCGAGCGCGAAGTTCTGCTTCGCGGTCGGCAGCTTCCCGGGTGAGACCATCGAGACCCTGACCGAACGTTGGGACGGCGCCACGTGGAAGATCGTGCCGAGCCCCAGCCGTCGCCCGAGCCCACAGTTCGAGACGGAAGGCGTGAACAACCTGCAGAGTGTGTCGTGTGCCAGCGCGACGAGCTGTGTCGCGGTCGGCAACGACGCGGGCTATCTGTACGACTTCACCGAGACGCTCGCCGAGCATTGGAACGGCTCGAAATGGGCGATCGTGAAGAGCCCGAACCCGGCCAAGTTCAGCAACCTCGCCGCGGTCTCGTGCGTGGCTGCGAAGAACTGCTACGCGGTCGGGAACGCAACACCATCGGCCAACTCGACCGCAACGATGCAGACGCTGATCGTGCACTGGAACGGCTCGGTGTGGACGCGCGCGACCAGTGCGGACCCAACGCCTGCGCCGCGCAACACGCTGCTGGGTGTCTCGTGCCCGAGCGCGACCAGTTGTGTCGCGGTCGGCGATTCGCGCACGGGCGGGGTCGACCACACGTTGGTCAAGCGCCTCAGCGGGAACACGTGGTCGATCGAACCGAGCCCGGATCCGGCGGGCGCGATCCAAGCGTCGCTGCACAGCGTGGGGTGCACGAGCGCCGCCGCGTGCGTCGCCGTCGGTGACTCCACCGGACCGCAGACGCTCGTCGAGCAATACCGCTGACGCGCTCCGGGGTCGCTCGGTACCCGGAGAGGGCATTTCTGCAGTTGGCCTAATCCTTTTGGACGTCTGCGGTGTGTCATAGGCGAGTGAGTGATACCTGATGCGAGGTGCGCCCGACGGGTTCGAGGCCTTGTTCCGAGGCGAGTACGCGCGGCTGTCGCGCGGACTGGCCTCGTTCGGCGACGGCGCAGAGGAAGCAGTGCAGGAGGCATTCGTGAAGGCCCTGGTGCGGTGGTCCCACGTGAGCGGTCTCGACGACCCGGCGGCGTGGGTGCGCCTGGTCGCCGTTCGTCAGCTTCTCAACGATCGACGAACCCGCTCGCGGGAAACAGCCGCGACCGCCCGACTCGGTCGCGCGACCGTCGAGCCGGCCGATGCCGCTCGGTTGGATGTGTCCGACGCGGTGCGCGGGCTGTCACCACAACAACGAGTCGCGGTCGGGTTGCGGTACGGCGGCGGGTATCCGATCGGCGCGGTCGCCACCGCGATGGGGATTTCGGAAGGTGCGGCCAAGGCGCACCTGCACGTGGCTCGGGAACGGCTCCGGGTTGCGTTGACGGAGGATCGGAATGGATGACGACGATCGTCTCGATGCGACGCTCGCAGATCTGATCGACCCGCCGGCGGTGACGGCCGCCGACGAGGACCGCACGTTTCGACAGGTCGTCGAGCGCGCCCACGGTCGGATCCGGCGTCGCCGCCTTGTGTCTGCGGCCGCCGCGACGGCAATCCTCATCACCGTTGGGGCAATCGCCGTTGGTGCCCGTCCGGCGCAGGAGCTGCAAGTGCAGGCACCGGCATCGTCGACGCTTCCCGCAACGACAGTGTCTCCGTCGCCCGCGCTTGCGAACCTCGGCCCGTGTCCCCAGCGACAGCCCACGACGTCGCCGAGTGCGTCGAACGCGGGCATCCGAGGGCTCGCCGGCAAGCTCGTACCCATACAAGCGACGAACGTGCGCGTGTGCTCGTACTTCCGCGTCGGCAACACCGCCGAGCTCGACCGTTTCGGTCGGCTCACCGGTGCCGCGGCGGTCGCCTTGGAGCACACCGCGAACGGCCTGCGACTGCCGCCCCGCCTGAACATCACCCGGTGCCCCGGGAGCCCGCCGTTCCTCGTGACGTTCGCGAACGCCAACCGGCAAATCACCGTCGGGGCCTACTGCGGCGGCGTCTTGTCGAATGGCACGTTCACGGTCTCGAACTCGCAGCAATGGTTCAACGAGCTGGATCTCGCGCTCACGACGGACTGCCACCGGCAAGCCTCGAGCACGCCGAACCCCAGCCTCGTTTGCACCCCCGCACGCGGGACGATCCGGGGAACCCTTCGGCTGGGCGGTCCCACCCGCCTTCCGGCACGGAACTGCCCGGCACAACCAGTGACGGTGCGCAAGCTGTGCCTGCGCACCGGTTACGAGCTCGGGCCTCAGATACCCGGCACCGTCACCATCACCGGCACCAACGGGATCCGCCGGCAGGCAACCACGACCGCGACCCGGCCGTTCAGTGTCGACCTCCCGCTCGGCATCTACCGGGTGACGGGAACCCGCTCGTCGACCACATCGACATCAACATGCGCCCCCAAGGGTCCGTTCATGGTTCTCGACGGCTCCCGATTCGACGTCGAGATCGTGTGCAAGTGACGATCGAGCACCCGCCTCAGCGACGGGCCACGACGTGCAGCTGCGAAGCGAACCACCGATAGGGATCGCGACAACCAGCTGCGTCCTCGGCGTCGAACAGCGCCGCGAGATCATCGTCGGCCGAGACCTGAACGTCAGCGTCGATCGCATCGTTGAACACGCGAACGCCGTACCACGATTCGATGCCGAAACCGGCGTCGACCAGATCGCGCTCAACGGCTTCTATGCGATCCGCACGAGCGCGCACGCCGAGCTCGTTCACGTACTCATCCGAGTCCATCGCGGCCAGCGCTCCCGCCCAATCTCGACGCATTGCCGGACGGAAGCCGAGCGCATGACCATTCCGAAACGTGATGGACAACCGGCCTCGGTCGGCAACTCGCCGGGCGAGCCGCGCAACCGCTTCGTGACGGCTCGACATGTACATCAGCACCCCGTGCGCGCACACAAGATCGAAGCGCCTCCCGAACAGCACGTCGTCGAGCTGCTCGATCGCCCCGTCGAGGAGCTCTACAACGAGCCCGGACGAGGCTGCTTGCTCGGCGCAGAGCGTGCGCAGCGCCGCGGACGGTTCGACGCCGGTGACCCGGCATCCGATTCGCGCCAGCTCGATCGCCTGCGTTCCTTGACCGCAAC
>CAZLEC010000473.1:0-4055 GCA_964558245.1 uncultured Burkholderiales bacterium
ATCCACTGCGGTATGCATTGTCGAGTTGGTGATCGGGTACGTGCACTTGCGCGATCCGGCTCAGCTCGTCGTCCCAGAACGCGCGCATGTGCGAGAAGTGCTGATCGAACGATCCGGCCGCTGCGAGCGTCGATGCCGACGGCCACGGGTAGCTGTGCCCGAAGCGGTCGACCGCCACGACGTAGTCGTGCGTGACGGAGGCGTGCGGCTCGACGGTGTCGGACGCGGCGGTCTCGGACACGGCGCGGAGAGCGAGCAGCCCGGGCGTCGGATCCGGATCCGCGACGACGGCCGCGTTCGTCGGGTTCGTGATCGCGACGCGGCAATAGACAGCCACGTACGAGTGGCCGCCGAGCAACACTCGATCGCCGAACTCGGTGATCGCGACGTCGGCGCCCGACCGGTGGAACGTCGTGATCTGCGCCGGGAGGTAGCCCTTGGCATCGACCCAGTTGGTCGGGCCGCCGGCGTAGATCCCGAATCCGAAGCGGCGCTCGATCCCGCTCTGCACGTAGAAGCTCCCGCCCAGGCAGGTGACGACGCCCTGGAAGTTCCCGGCCCAGCCGATCGCCGAAGCCGAGCCTCGCGCGCCGGTGATCGCTTCGGTCGGCGCGTTGTACGCGCAGGGTGCGGCCGCCGCTCCGGCCTGTGGTGCCGGTCGCGTCGCGGGCGCCGATTCCACGGGAGTCGCCGCCGCGACGGCGACGAGCCCGACTGCGATCGCCACGACCACGCGTCGCGATCGTGAACCGATGATGATGGGCGATCGTGAACGGATGATGATGGCCTTACGGCTCACAGACCACTCGAACCACACTCACCACGCTCAGCGGCACGGCGCACGCACACACCATTCGTGGTTTCGCGTGATCAATATTTGCGATCCATGATCGCTGCATACGTTGATCCTGCCAGTCAGCGCAAGCCGTCTTGGCGCTGATGCCGAACCCCAGCTTCCGGTGACAAAGGAGAATAGAACCAGAGTGACCGATTCGCGTTAGGCCGATAAACTCATTTTGGTCGAACGACCGACATCAGGGACGACAACGCGCAATAATCAGTCGGACCGGCGACGACGGAAAGGCCGGTTCCCGTACGTCGTCGGTGCACGACTACCGTCGTGCGCCGTGCCCGCCGTGTCGTTTGACGGCGGATCTTGCTGCGTTCGGTGTCGATGACGATTGGTGGGGAAGCTATGCGGCGGTGGCGGAGCGGCGACGTGACGAAACGTGGTTCGAGCTCCACGGCGCTGAGCCGTCGTGCGCACCGGGGCCGCGATCGCGGCATGACCCTGCTCATGGCCTTCGCGGTCGTGCTCGGCGCCGCGGCCATTCCCGCGCTCACGCCGAGCGCGCTCGCCCTCGGTGCCGGCCAGACCGTCGACCTGCGCGTGCTCCTCATCGGCGGTGTCGGCGGCGCCGCGACCGACCCGACCACCGGAGCTTGGGCCGCAGGACTCACGAGTCAGGGTGTCGCGTACAAAGAGGTCGACGCCGCCGGGACGATCGGTTCGGAGACGGTCACGCTCGGATCGCTCACCTCGTCGGCAACGCACGGCCTCTACAACGGCGTGGTGTTCGCCGGGAAGCCGGCCGACTTCGCGGCGGGCCAGCTCTCCGCGCTCTTCACCTACGAGTCGACGTTCGGAGTCCGCCAGATCGACGGGAACGCCTTTCCCACGGCGAGTCTCGGGCTCAACTTCATCGCCGACGCCGACAGCGGTGCCGCGATCTCCAGCACGACCGGCACGCTCACGACGGCCGGCCTCGCGACCTTTCCTGCGCTCGCGGGCCCGGTGCCGTTCGACGCCGGCAGCTTCAGCTCGCCGGGCACCCTCGCGAGCCCACTGCCGACCGGCGCGACCGAAACCCCGTTGCTCAACGACGCAGCCGGCAACGTCATCGTCGGCGTGTTCCAGCACCCCACCGCCGCGCAAGCTCCCACCGACCCGCAGGCCGGCATCGCCGAGCTCACGATCGGCGTCAACTACAACCTCAACCAGACCCAGTGGCTGCTGCTCGGTCCCGGCCTCATCGACTGGGTCACGGGCGGCACGCACCTCGGCCTGTACCGCAACTACGCGACGATCCACATCGACGACGTCTTCACTCCCGACGACGCGTGGAGCACGACGACGCACGCCAACAACTTCGACCCGGCTGCGGCCCTGCGCATGACGCCGACCGACGTCACCACCGCGGCCACCTGGTCGCACAACAACAATTTCCGCCTCGACCTGCTCTTCAACTGGGCCGGCACCGACGCCGCCCAGGCCGACACCGGCCCGGATCCGTTGCTCAAGGCGTTCCAGACAACCGATCCCGCCACCGGCAAGCCGTATTCGAGTGACTTCGGCTGGCTCAACCACACCTACGACCACGCCTACCTCGACGTCGGCTGCGCCACGAACAACTACATCCAGGCGGAGCTGAAAGAGAACACGACCAAGGCCGCGGCGGCGCCCGGCACCGGTGCGAACACGGGCACCGGCGGCCTCGGGCTCACCTCTACCTCCGACCCGACGCTCGCGCTCGGAGCCCAGGACCCGAAGGCGTTCGTGCCCGGCGGTCACTCCGGCTTGGCCAACCTCATTCCCGGCGCCGCCGGTGCGGTCGACCCGCCGGACATCGACGCGGACGCCGCGTCTGCGGGTGGTCATCTCGGTGCCGGCACCTACACCTACGCGCTCACCGACCAGTTCAAGGCGGGCGACACCACCGCGGCCGACGAGTCGTCGGCGTCGGTGACCAGCCCGATCACGGTGACCGCCAACCAGAAGGTCACGCTCACGTGGAACGCCGTGTGTCACGCGGGGAACTACCGGATCTACCGCCTGAAGTCGGGCACCGGCAACCAGTGGCGCCTGATCGCGCAAGTCGCCCAGCCGGCGACCGCGACACCGGCGACCACGGTCACCAAGGACCCCACGAGCGCTCCTGGTGACACCGACGTGACCGGCGGTGGCATGCAGCCGCAGACGTTCAACGACCTCGGTACCGGCACCGACGGCACGAACCAGGGCACTACGTTCGTCCCGAACACCGTGGAGCACGCGCTCGAGCTTCCCTGGGAACAGAACCCCAACTTCACCGCGGCCCTGTCGACGGTCGGCATCACGGCGGTCGGCGCCGACGCCTCCAAGCCCTACCCGAACCCGGCCGACAACCAGTTCGGCATCGGCGTGACGGCGCCCACCACGGTCTTCCCGGCCGCGGCGGCCTTCCCGATCAGCAACACCGCGGGAGCCGCCCAGGCCGTGCCCCGCCACCCGGTCAACATCTTCTACAACAACTCGACGCAGGCGCAGGCGGTCGACGAGTACAACACGCTCTACGTCGACACCGCCCACGGCGGGCACTGCGTCAACAGCTCGACCACGACGTGCCTGACGGCGCCCGCGACCTTCGCCCAGATCGTGACGTCGGTCGTCGCGGGCATGTTCGCGAACGTCGTGAAGAACGACCCTCGCCCCACATACGTCCACCAGACCAACATCATGGACACCAAGACGGGAACCGTGCAGGGCATCGGTGACGGGCTGCTCTACTCGGTGCTCGATCCGCTCCTGGCGCAGTACCACGCCGACTACAAGTCGACTGCTCCGATCCAGCAGCCGACGCTCGGCGCGAGCGCGACGATCCTGGGCGAGCAGAGCGGATGGGCGACCGCCCAACCGCCAGGTACGGCCAGTACGGCCAACACCGTCTCGGCGTCGCAGACGGGTGGGACCGTCACGATCAAGAACAACGGAACCACGCCGGTCACCGTCCCGGTCACGGTGCCCACCGGATCGACCGTGGGGGCCACCGCGTTCGGAGCGGCGTACGGCGGAACGCTCTCGGCCTGGCAGACGCTCGCGGCGGGCGCCACGCTGACGATCACCGTTCCGACGCCGATCACGGCCACCCAGATCTCCGGCACGGTCACCGATGCCGTCACCGCCGCGCCGATCGCCAACGTGTGCGCCTACCTGTACGTGCACGGCGGCGCACGCACCGCCGACCCGGGTGTCTGCACCGACGCGACCGGTAAGTACTCGCTCCCCGTCGCCGCGG
>CAZLEC010000474.1:0-4054 GCA_964558245.1 uncultured Burkholderiales bacterium
CGGACCGAACCCGATGCTCGAGTGGGAGATGCCCTACGGGTTGCGCATGCCGATGGGCGCGTACGCGCTCGCCGCGAGCCGGCACATGGCCGAGTACGGAACCACCTCGGAGCAACTCGCGCAGATTGCCGTCGACACCAGGCGGTGGGCATCGCTCAACCCGAACGCGCGCTACCGGGAGCCGATCAGCGTCGCCGACGTGCTCGCGTCGCCGATACAGGCGTCGCCGTTGCACCTGCTCGACTGCTGCCTCGTGACCGACGGCGCCGGCGCGTTCGTGATGACGTCGGCCGCGCGTGCACGCGATCTCGAGAAGCCTCCCGTCCACGTGCTCGGCGCGGTTTCGTGCTCCGACCACTCGATGATCACCGCGATGCCCGACCTCGCGGTCACGGCCGGTGCGATCTCCGGTCCCGCCGCGTTCGCGCACGCCGGGATCACCGACGTCGACGTCGACGTGCTGATGGGCTACGACTCGTTCACGATCACGGCGCTCCTGCACCTCGAGGATCTCGGCTTCTGCGCCAAGGGCGAGGGCGGAGCGTTCGTCGAAGACGGCAAGCTCGGCCCGGGCGGTTCGCTCCCGACCAACACGAACGGCGGCGGGCTCTCCTACACGCACCCGGGCCAGTACGGCATGTTCCTCCTCGTCGAGGCGGTGCGGCAGCTTCGCGACGAGTGCGGCGCGCGCCAGGTTCCGGGAGCGGAGATCGCCGTGGCGCACGGCTCCGGGGGCGTGCTTTCGACGATGGCCACCATCGTGCTCGGCGGCGAGACGACTCGATGAGCCCGATCCTGGAACCGCGCGCTTCCGACGACGCGGCACCGTTCTGGGACGCGACGCGGCGCTCCGAGCTACTGCTCCCGTGGTGTGTTGCGTGCGCCCGTCCGTTCTGGTTCCCGCGCGCGATCTGCCCGCGGTGTCTGGGCGACGCGATCGAGTGGCGGACGGCGACCGGCAACGGCGTCGTCTACGCCGCGAGCGTGCAACACCTCCCCGGCCCCGGACGCGACGCGGCCGACGGCCCTTACGTCGTCGTGCTCGTCGACCTCGAAGAAGGCGTGCGCGTGATGGGCAACGTCATGGAGTGTGCGCCCGATGCCGTGACCATCGGCCTGGCGGTCCGCGCGTCGTGGCAACCGCTGTCGGACGGGAGACAGCTGCTCCAGTTCGTGCCCCGAGCGTGAGCAAGACCCAGGGGAATTCCGATGCCGTGGTGGAGGCCTGAGATGGCGCTCTCGGCGAGCAACCTCGAAGTTGGTCAGACCTTCTCCGCCGTGGTGGTCGAAGACCTGAAGCGCACGCAGATCGTGCAGTACGCCGGCGCGTCGGGCGACTACAACCCGCTGCACTCCGACGAGGTCTTCGCGACGCAGGTCGCCGGCTATCCCAGCGTGTTCGCGCACGGAATGCTCACGATGGGCATGACGAGCCGGATGGTGACCGACCTCGTGGGCGACGCCAGACTCCGGACCTTCGGCGGGCGGTTCACGGCGCAGGTGTATCCCGGCGACGACCTCACCACCACCGCCACCGTCGACGCCATACGCGAAGAGGCGGGCGAGCAGCTCGTCGAGCTGTCGTTGCACACGTTGAACCAAGACGGCGCCGACGTGTTCACCGGCTACGCCACCGCGCGGATCGATCCCTAGCAATCAGCCCGCGGCGGGCTTCGTCGCCTCGACGTAGAGCCGAACAGTCTCACTCTCGGTGGGATAGGGATTGCGACGCTCGGCGAACGCGACCCGCAACCCGGCGGCGCCGGTCGCGGTTGTGAGCTCGTCGAGCCCGAAGAACGTCGCCGCGACACGCACGGGCTCACCGATGAATTCGTCCAGCTGGATCTCGCCGACGCCTTCGTGCGCGGAGAACAACACGCGTCCACCGGGCCGCAGCACCCGGTGGAACTCGGTGAGTACCGCGCCGAGATCGGCTCTCGGTACATGGATCAACGAGTAGAACGCCACGAGCGCACCGACCGTCGACGTCGCGATCGGCAATGACCGCATGTCGGCGACCAGGGCCGCGTCGAGCCGCCGGCCGGCGAGTCGGGCCATCTCCGAGCTCAGATCGAGGCCGAAGACGCGCCGGCCGCGCTGCCGTGCGAACGAACCGATCTGGCCGGGCCCGCACCCGACTTCGACCACAGGGTCGGCGGCCGATGCCGCGAAGGCCTCGAGCAGCTCTCGATCTCGAGGCTTCGTCTCCAACTCGCCGAGGAAGCGTTCTTCGTACCTTCGTGCGACCGTGTCGTACGAGCCGCGCAGCTCGTCCCATGCCATCGCAATGTCCCTGTCCGGTTTCGTGAGCAAGAATCGGGAGATGGAACCCGTCGAGGTCTTCGAAGCCACGCTCGAGGACAAGTCTGTCGTCCGCCAGTTGTTGGAGCTCTATCAATACGACTTCTCGGAATTCGTCGACGCCGATCTCGATCGGCACGGCACTTACGGATATCAATTCCTCGACAACTACTGGACCGAGCCCGACCGCCACCCGTTCCTGTTCCGCGTCGACGGCCGGTGGGCCGGGTTCGCGCTCGTGCGGGCCGGCGCGCCGCACGACATGGCCGAGTTCTTCGTGATGCGCAAGTACCGCCGGCACGGTGTCGGGCTCGTAGCCGCCCGCGAGCTCTTTGCCCGCTTTCCGGGCGAGTGGCAGGTGCGCCAGATGGCGACGAACACGCCGGCGACGAACTTCTGGAGGCGGGCCATCCCCGACCCGTTCGAGGAAGACCGCAGCGATCACGGAACCGTGCAACGCTTTTCGGTCCCCGACCGGTAACTACGATCGTCGGGTGGCAACCGGTGAGATCGAGCTGGTGCTGTTCGATCTCGGCGGCGTGCTCATCGAGCTGGGCGGCGTCGCACCGATGCGCGAGCTCGCCGGCATCGACACCGACGACGAGCTCTGGCGGCGCTGGCTGACCTGCCGTTGGGTGCGCAGCTTCGAGCGCGGCGAGTGCTCTGCCCACGAGTTCGCGACCGGCGTGATCGCCGACTGGGGCCTGTCGGTCGAGCCCGGCGCGTTCCTCGACGTGTTCCGGGGCTGGCCCGTCGGCCCGCTGCCCGGCGCCGACGCGCTCGTTCGCCACGTGCGCAACGCTGTGCCGGTCGGGTGCCTGAGCAACACGAACGTGTTGCACTGGGACGATCACTTCGCGGAATGGACGATCTTCGACGCGTTCGACTTCCGCTTCCTTTCCTTCGAGCTCGGCATCGTGAAGCCCGACCGCGAGCTGTTCGACCGGGTCGCCGAGCTGCTCCCGACCGCTCCCGACCGCGTGCTGTTCCTCGACGACAACGAGATCAACGTTGAAGGCGCAACCGCAGCCGGGTTCGTCGCCCGGCAGGCGCGCGGGGTCGAGGAAGCTGCGCAGGCACTCGTCGCGGCCGGCATCGTCGGAACCGAGGAGCGAGCAGCTCCGAGCCCCGCTCAGAGTGAGACGACGTGACCGACGCGGGGTGAGCTTTGCCCGGAGAGCACCTCGAGCCAGACGTCGCGCAGCTCCTCGGGCCCGGCATGCGCAACGACGTCGACCCAACCGGTGACCGTCGGCGCGAACCGCAGCCACGCATCCGCGAATCGCTGATCCAACACGGGCCGCCCCCACTCACCGGTGCGCTTGCGCATCTGGTCGGGCGCGAAGAAGAACGTCGTGCGGGCATCGCGTTGGTCACCGGTGGCGCCCCGCTCCTGGTGTGTGACCCCGACGACGGCGTCGTGCACGAGAAGATCGCCCAGGTGCGCGCGCAACCTTGTGCGCAACTCGGCGCTGCCCGCGAGGTCGAGGTACGCGGTCGGAGCGTCGGATCGCAGTTCCGACACCGCGTCGTAGGCGAGCACGCGGTCGTAGCAACCGAGGCTCTCGGTGAACTCGACGTTGCCCGGTGAGGTGAGCGCGACGATCTCCGGGCCCTGGCCCTGCAAGAGGAACGCGGCGCCGTACGCGGTCTTCGACGACGCCGACGACATCGCGATCACCGTCGCGCCGAAGAACGCATTGTCCTCGAGCTGGTCGGCGAGCATGTACGACGTGAAGAACAGCGGCCGGTA
>CAZLEC010000475.1:0-4045 GCA_964558245.1 uncultured Burkholderiales bacterium
GTAGCCCTGGCGCAGGCTCCACACCGCCGGGCCGGAGTTCTGGGAGTCGGAGAACGGGTTGTGTCCCGGATGGGTGCGGAAGTCGAGCCCCAGCTTCCATCGGAACACGATGCCGGCGGCCACCGTCCCCGGAGGCCCGGCCTTCTGGGTCGTAGTGGTAGCAGCAACCGTGGGCACGGTGGTGGCCCCGGGGGTCGATGTCGTGGTGACCGTGCTCGACGAAGTCGTGGTCGCCGACGCCTTGACGGTGGTAGACGGCCGGGTCGTCGCGCCGGCCGGGACCGACGTCGGGATGCGACTCGTCGGGAAGACCGTCGTCGGCGAGTTGTCACCCTTGTGCGACGACGACGAACAGCCCGCCACGACCAAGACGAGCCCCGCCGCGATCGCCACACCCCGAACCGCTTGCTTTCTCATAACCCCCAATTTACGCAATTCTGAACGACCGGTCGGACCTCACTCGGTGTCGAGCACGGTCGCGGCGATCAGCCCCTCGAGCCGGCGGTCGTCCCACCACGAGATCTGGAGCTGCTTCGCCCGCCGGAAGAACAGCTGGATGTCGTACTCCAAGGTGAACCCGACCCCGCCGAACACCTGCTGGGCCGTCGCGGTGACGTCGCGGAACGTCTTGCACGCGAACAACTTGGCCATCGGCGCGAGCCGATCGATCGGCCGGCCGTTCGCTCGGGTCCAGGCCGCCTCGAACACCAAGGTCTCGGCACCGTCGACGGCGGTGACCGCGTCGGAGAGATAGTGCGCGATCGCCTGGAACGCCCCGAGCGGCTTCCCGAACTGCTCGCGATCCTTCGCGTACTGCACCGTGATGTCGAGCGCGTAGCGAGCGCCACCGACGGCCTGCGCGGCCAGGAGGACGATGCCGTCGAGCAGGGTCTCGTTCCACGTGTCCCAGCCCGTGCCCGCACGGCCCAGCCGCGCCGCAGCCGGCACCCGCACACCGGCGAGCGTCACCTCGTATTGCGTGTCCGAGCCGATGGTCATCTGCTGGTTCAACATGAGCCCGGGCGTGGCGGCGTCGACCAGGAACAGGTCGACGTCGTGCGCTCCGGCACCGGTGCGCGCGAGCACGACCAGCGCGCTCGCGGCCGAAGCGAACGGGACGTGCCACTTCACGCCGTCGAGCACGAAGCCGTCCGAGTCGGCGGTCGCTCGGGCCTGCACACCACGCGGGCCGAAGCCGTTGCCGGGCTCGAGCCACGCGGTCGACAGGATCGTGTCGCCGGCGACGATCTTCGGCAGCCATTCGCGCTTCTGTTCGTCGGTCCCCGCTCGCAACAACACGCCGGCCGCCATCACCGCGCTGACGAAGTGCGGCGTGGGCGCGAGCGCGCGCCCCAGCTCCATGTAGACGACGGCGCCCTCCAACGCGCTCATCTCCGAGCCGCCGTAGGCCGCCGGGATCATGAGACCGATGAGGTCGAGCTCCGCCATCTGCTTCCACAAGTCGGGCGGATACCCGACCGGATCGTCTTCGAGCGCGCGCACGGTCTCGAGCGACGCGTACGAGCTGCAAACGCCGCGCACCATCTCCCGCAGCATCTCCTGCTCGGGTGAGAGGTCGAGATCCATCCGCTATCTCCTCGCAATTCTCGTCATGGCCGCCACTCGTCACCGCGGCGCGTCCAGGGATTGTCGTCGTGATCGACCGGCAGCGCGATGCGCGCGGTGCAATCGGTCTTCAGGTCGCCGTCGACCGTCAGCCGGACGAGCACGGTGGCCCAACCACATCCGACGTCGTCGGTCTCGACGTGCTCGACGGCCGCCGAGAGCACCATCGTGTCGCCCGGGAACACCGAGCCCAGCATCCGGAACTTCATGCGTCCGAGCCGACCGTAGGGTCCCGACCAGTCGGTGAGGTACCGCTCGAACCACGCTGCCTGATTGGGTGTGTTCAAGAAGATGTCGCGCGTGCCGTTGCGGTTGACCGCGAAATCGTGATCGTGGTGCATCGGCCGCGTGTCGCGCGTCGCGAGCGCGCCGAGCACGACGGTCGTGGCCGTCACGTCGTATCGCAGCTCGGGTAGGACGTCGCCGGGCCGCACCGCGTCGAAGGTCAGCTTGTGCGTATCGGTCGGGATGCTCACGACGTCTCCCGCTTGTAGCCGAAGCCGGTGTACGACTCGACGCCGACGAGCTCGTCGCGTTGGTTCGCGTACTCCACGTCGATCACCCAGAACCGCCCGGAGCCGAGCTTCGTCGTCTTGGGCTCGCTGACCGAACGGAGGATCTGGCGCGTACGCAAGACGTCGCCCGGGCGCACCGGCTCGTGGAACACGATCGTGTTGTCGCTCATGATCGCCTCCGGCAACCCGAAGAGCTCCTTGAGATCGAAGTGCACCTGCAACGGCAGCGCCTGCTGCGTTCGCCCGGGAGCCCAGT
This sequence comes from uncultured Burkholderiales bacterium, assembly GCA_964558245.1. GTDB lineage: Bacteria > Actinomycetota > Acidimicrobiia > IMCC26256 > PALSA-610 > JBBQER01. The sequence continues at coordinate 2,398 of CAZLEC010000475.1, forward strand.
GATGCGGCCGGAACCAGACTGACAACATCGTGGGCGGCGCGATCGGCCCGGCCGTGATCTCCCCGGCGGTGTCGTCGTCCCAGAACAGCGGGTTGCCGTTCTCCACCGATGCACATGACGTCCAGATGTAGCCGCGCTCCACCGGGAATTCGCCGGTCTCCTCGTATTGCACCCGGCCGATGAGCGCCTCGACCTCGGCGGGGAGCGTGCTCGTGTCGGTCATGCCGCAACTCCTTCCTCGCGGAGCGTCGCGATCTCCGAAGCCGAGTAGCCGACCTCGCGCAGCAGTGCATCGGTGTCGGTGACCGTCGCGTCGCGCACGACAGGCCCGGGCTGGGCCCGGTCCATGCCGGCGAGCACCCAGCCGACCTGCTCGAAGTCGCCATGGCCGTCGGCGCTCGCACTCGTGAACACGCCCCGATCACGGAAGTGGCCGGCCGCAACGAGCTCCGGGACCGTCGCGATCTCCGACACGCAGGTGTCGGCCGGCCCGAGCTCGGCAACCCACTCGTCTCGCGTGCGCCGCGCGAACGCGGCTCGGAAATCGGCGCGCATCGCATCCTGAGCCGCGTCGTCGGCTTGGTGTTCGAGCCACTGCTCGCAACCGAGCGCGCGGCACAGGTTCGCGAAGAAGTGCGGTTCGATCGCGCCGACCGCGATCCAACGGCCGTCGGCGCAGCCGTACACGTCGTAGCAGGCGTAGCGACCGGTGAGGATGTTGTGTCCGGGCCCGGGTATCTCGCCCGTTGCGAGGTACTCGTCGACGTAGAGTGACATGAGCGCGACCACACCGTCGGCAACCGAGACGTCGAGGGTCGCGCCCTCGCCGGTGGCCGCCCGCTGCACGAGCGCCGCGAGGATCGCGATCACGGCTTGCATGCCTCCGCCGGCCGCGTCGCCGATCGTCGCACCCGGCAGCGCGGGCCCGCCCTCGGTGGAGCGGCCCGAGCAGTCGAGGTAGCCGCCCACCGCGAGGTAGTTGAGATCGTGGCCCGCCCACTGCGACCGCGGCCCCGACTGCCCGTAGCCGGTCGTCGAGCAGTAGACGACGCCCGGGTTGAGTGCGCGCACGTCGGCGGGACCGATGCCCAGACGGTCGACCACCCCGGGACGGAAGCTCTCGATCACGACGTCGGCACGAACGGCGAGCTTGAGGAACGCATCGCGACCCGGAGGCTGCTTCAGATCGAGCAACACGCGTTCCATGCCTCGGTGCCCGCTGTAGGCGTAGAACGGCGGCACGATCTGCACGCCCGACCGCCTGGGCGGCGGTCCGACCTTCACCACGCGCGCGCCGTAGTCGGCCAGCCAGCGCGACGTACGCGCGGCCGGCCCGACGCTCGCGAGATCGAGCACCGTCACCCCCGAAAGCATCCCGTTAATCATTTCGGGTCAGAAGTTCTTCGGGAGGCCGAGCGCGCGCCGGGCGATGATGTTCTTCTGGACCTCGGAGGTGCCGCCACCGATCGTGTCGATCACCGTGTACCGGTACGTCGACTCGGCTCGACCCTCCATCGGCGCAGCCTCGGTGCGCACCCGGAGCTGGCTGCCCGGAGCCGCGAGGTCCATCGACGCGTTGGCCAGCCGGCGCGAGAACTCGGTGGCGAACAGCTTGTACTGCGACGACTCGATGGTCGGCGGCGGCGTG
>CAZLEC010000476.1:0-4022 GCA_964558245.1 uncultured Burkholderiales bacterium
CGACAGCGACGAGGCGTCAAGATGGGGAACGAGCTTGTTCCGCACAACTACGCCGAGGTTCTTGCCTAGCTCCTCGACCTTCTGGGCGGCGGACGCCAACTTGTCTAGGCCATCAGTCTTCAGTCCTGCGCGGGCCTGTCGTGTGGCCTCCGCGAGGACCGCGCCAACGGCATCCCCACTTTCCGTCAGTCGCGTAAGGATCGAACCGCGGCTCCAACCGAGATGCTGGTCGACGTAGCCGCCCACTCTAAGCATCCCGAGCGCTTCGCGGTCCCGAGCCAGAAACGGGTGCCTCGCACCGTCGGCATCGACGACGCTCCACACCGGCTCGAGGCTTGCGTCCACCCGCAACTCGACCGTGTCAAGGCCGTTGACTGCGACGACGATGCCGACGTTCACCCGGCGGCCGGCCCGTCGGGAGGCGTCTGGAGGATCGAGTCGATCGCGTGGCGGGGCACGACAATCCGACGTCCGAGCCGCACGTGCACGAGTTCGCCTCGCGCTACCAGCCCGTAGGCATGGGTGCGCGAGATGCCGAGCAACCGCGCCGCCTCCGGGACACTGAACACCAACACCTGATCTTCTTCTTCCATCACACCCTCCGTCTCGTGAGTCCTGTAAAGACGGATAGCGCGCCAGCGATCCCAAACGCGACAAAAGATCTGGCGCGGACCCGAAGAAATCGCGCGGAGCCGCCCGGGTGTTCGTTTGCTGGCGGTGCGTCGGGGCACTGGGCCGTGTTGATGTCGGCACCCAAAGATCGTCCTGGACCGCGCGAGTCGGCGCGCCGAAACGCCGGGACCAAGGGAGTATTTGCTGTGGCGTCGCGTTCGCAGCTGTCGGGCGCAGCGATCTTGCGTCCGGACCGCCGCCCGCGCATAATGTCAAGTAAGTCAATCGAGTGAATGGAGATGTCGTGACCGACGGCGTTCTTGTGGCCCGGATCGCAATTGCGCTCGGGCTGTCGTCGGTGATCGGTCTCGAGCGCGAATTCCGGCGTAAGTCGGCCGGACTGCGCACGGTGGCGCTTGTGGGTGTCGGCGCCGCCGTCGCGATGATCATCAGCAAGTACGGCTTCGCTGACGTTCACGGGACAAACGTCTCGTTCGACCCTTCGCGCGTTGCGGCCCAGATCGTTTCGGGAATCGGCTTTCTCGGTGCGGGGATCATCTTTGTGCGTCGCGACTCGGTGTCGGGACTCACAACGGCTGCGGTGATCTGGCTCACGGCAATGATCGGCATGGCGGTCGGGGCCGGGCTGGTTGCCGTTGCGGCGGCGGCGACTGCGACCCACTTCGTTGTGGCTGTCGGCTATCCGGCCTGCGTGAAGCGACTACCGCATTCGCCGTGGGCACCGGTTCCGGTCACCGTCGAGTACGTCGATCAACGTGGCGTGCTGCGCGATGTGTTGGGCGAGCTCACGGGCCGTGGATTCGCGGTGTCGCACCTTTCGGTTGATCGGTCGCTCGACGCGCCGGGCCGGGTCGCGGTCGCGCTGCACGTCATGGGCAAGGGCACTCCCGCGAATCTGGCGACGGCAATCGCGGCGGTCGACGGCGTGCTGTCCGTCGACGCGGGCGAGGGCGAGAGCTCGTAGCTGTTGAGCGCGCTCGCCGGCGCGTTCGCGGGCTGGCGTATGTGCGAGTTGGGGGTGCGAGAGCGGCCGTGGACCCGGGAAACGTTGGTCTTCTTAAAATATGACTTGACGGGTCGGGAATTGGGACTACCGTAAACCGGGTGGGCGTAACGATGCATCCGAAGTCGCTCCGGCGGTTCGCATTCGAGCGGATCGACTCGAGACCATTGACGCTCGACGAGCGATGTTGTCGGTGATCGCGGTCGGCTGAACACGGGCGGCGCTCCGCTGTCTTCGCCGTCGCGGGTCGTTCTTCAGTGTTGTGTCGAGCGCGATGCCGTCGCGCCGTGCGGAAGGGTCGAGATTGTGGCGACTGAGGTATCGGAGTTGACCGAAGGTGTCGAAGTCGAGGTGCGGACGCGGTTCACCGCGAATTGGGCGCCGGCCTTCGAAGTTGTGCGTGTGGCAGGGGATCGAGTTCACGTCCGGCGCCGCTCGGACGGAGCGGTGCTGCCAGTCGCGCTCAGCCTCCACGACGTCCGGCGAGCCCGAACCGCTCACGACCGTAACGACGCGATCATGAGTGCGGGACGGCACCGGGGATGAGCGACGTCTTCTCCTGTGAAAACGATTGTTTGGAAGACGTCGCGCGGCTCGCGGGTGAGCTCGACATCGGATGGTGGGCGTCGGACGGCCCCACCGGCGGCTACCTCGTCGCGCTCGCACTACAGGTCGCTTCAGGTGCTTGCGTTCCGTCCGGCATCGTGCCGCGCAGCGTCGACTTCCATGTGCTCGGGCCGGCCGTCGCGGGCGCGTTTCAGGCCCGTGTGACGATCGAGCGCGCGTCCGACGAGCTCGCGCTCTCCACCGTTGTCCTCGAGCAGGCGCGGCCATTCGCGGTCGCGCACGTCTTCTTCAGCAGCCACCGGGGAGCTCAGGCTCCGGCCGATGGCCGCCCGCCGCCCGTGTTTCCGGCCGAGGTGTACGCGCAACTCTCGTCGTCGAGCGGGTCGCTGCCTCCGGTTGCCCGTCAGTTCGTGTTTCGTCCGACGACGGAACCGGACGGTTCGGCGCCGATGCCGGGCTGGGACGCGGTGTGGATCGAACCGGTCCGGCGGCATGCGCCCGGTCGAGCGGCGGTCGCGGCCATGATCGACTCGTGGTATCCGCCGAACCACATGCGCGCAGTGCGCGAGTTCCTGCAGGGCGGGGTCACGCCGTTGGACGAACCACCGGCGACGACGCTGCTTGGCGGTCGAGTCACGTTCGCCGCCCCCGAAGGGTCATATGACGACGTCGCGTGCGCGCTCCTCGTGAGTCGCATTGCCGCGATCGTCGATGGCCACTACTTCGAAGACAGCGAGATCTGGTCGAGCGACGGCGAGCTCTTGATCAAAGCCGAGCTCATGCGGCGCAACGCGCTTGTGCCGACCGCGGTCGGCTGAGATCTCGTTCAGCCGGCCGCGCTGCAGGCGAACGCCACCTTCACCTCGGGAGCCCGACCGCGCGTCTCGCGACTCGGGCGAAATGCGTCGCCGCGGGGAGCAGCCTCGCGGTGGCGCAGCTCCAGTGCTTGGTACCCGAGGAAGCTGGTCATGATGTCTGCCGTCGCGTGCGCAGTGCGGAAGTAACGGCGGAGGCGACGCGACGTCCAACGATCCGGACGTGCCGCTCGCGGTCGGACGAGCAACTCAGTTGACGACCTGTCCCAACGGTTCAGCTCGAGTTCGAATTCCTCAACGGCGCGCCTTCGTTGCGTGCGGGCCGACACCGGCGCGGCCCACGAGGCTTCTGCGTGGCCGAACGGAGGCAACGTCACCCCGAAGGCGCGGTCGAACCTCAACACGGCCTTGCATTCGCCGAGCGCGACCATGGCGCCGGCGCGTAGCAGCCGGGGTCCGCGCACGACGAGCTCGAGGGCTTCGAGCGGTTGGCTGATCTTTCGTTGTACGACGAGTGTCGGGTAGTCGAACAAGGTCATCGGGAGCGCTCCTTGCGGCGGGGGGAAGTTCCGTCTTTCCGCGCGCACGGCTGACAGCGAGATGAGGGGGGTGATCTCGCTGCCAGCCAAGCGCGATTTACCCGGTGGCGATGCAGTCGCCACCGGGCACGATCACGCGTCGGTACAACAGACCGGGTGATCGCCCAGATGCGCGAACGCAGGCCGCCGCGCGCGCGACGTCGGTGGCGTGGCATGTAACTGCGCGGCGTGAGCTGTTCGCACACCACGAGGGTAGCGCCAATTCCCGACCCGTCAAGTCATATTTAGAGAAACCGGCGCGGCCGGTAACTTCGACCACTTCTTGCACTGGAGGTACAGCCAATGGGCGTTGCGTTGCAGGACGCGGGAGAGCTGCTCGCTCGGGAATGCGCGCGTTTCGCCGGCTTGGGGTGGATGCGGGGCACGTCGGGCAATCTCTCCCTCGTCGTCGACCGCGATCCGTTG